>CAYMRW010000436.1:0-2492 GCA_964392825.1 uncultured Rhodobacterales bacterium | reverse complement strand
ATCGAGGTGGTGGCCGACGAGACCTACGGGCCCGACGACGCCGACATGACGCCGCAGCTCACCAACATCAAAGGCACCGAGGGGATCGAGGCGGTGCTGAACCCGGGCTTCGGGCAGGGGCCGGCGATCGTGACGCGGAACTATGCCCAGCTCGCCATCGACGTGCCGCTCTACCAGTCGCACGGGGTGGCGTCAGATGCCTTCATCGAGCTCGCCGGACCGCAGGCGGCCGAGGGGGTGCGGCTGCCCGGCACCGCCCTCCTCGTCGCCGACCTGCTGCCCGAGGGCGACCCGCAGAAGGAAGTTGCGACGGCCTATCAGGCGGCCTACGCGGAGGCCCACGGCGACGAGCCCTCGACCTTCGGCGGCTATGCCCACGACGCGCTGCGCCTCCTCGTCGACGCCATCGAGCGGGCGGGCAGCGCCGAGCCCGGGGCGATCCGCGACGCGCTCGAGGCGACGGAGGGCCATGTCGGGACGACCGGCACCTACACGTTCGGGCCCGAAGACCATCTGGGCCTCGACCTCGACGCGTTCCGCATGCTCGAGATCCGCGACGGTGCCTGGACGCTGATCGAGTGACCTGAAGGCCGCGCCCGGGCGTCCGCACGCCCGGGCCGCTGCCGGCGCCGAAAGGGAGCCGTCCCGTGCCCGAGCTGTTGCAGTTCGTCTTCTCCGGGCTGACCGTGGGCGCCGTCTACGCCCTCGTGGCGCTCGGCTTCACCATCATCTACAACGCGTCCGACGTCGTGAACTTCGCCCAGGGCGAGTTCGTCATGCTGGGCGGCATGATCACCGTCTTCGCGTTCGAGGCGGGGCTGCCGCTGCCGCTCGCCGCGCTGGTCGCCATCGTCGTCACCGCCGCCATTGGCGTCGCGCTCAACCGGCTCGCCATCGAGCCGGCGCGCGGGGCGCCCGTCGTCTCGATCATCATCATCACCATCGGCGCCTCGATCTTCATCCGCGGCGTCACCCAGATCGTCTTCGACAAGCAGCTCCACCGTTTTCCGTCGTTCTCGGGCGACATGCCGTTCCGCATCGGTGGTGCCACGATCCTGCCGCAGAGCCTCTGGGTGATCCTCGGCGCGGTGGCGGTGTTCGTTGGCCTGTGGCTGTTCTTCACGCGGACCCTGACCGGGCGCGCCGTGCTCGCCACCTCGAACAACCGGCTGGCGGCGCAGCTCGTCGGCATCAACACGGGCTGGGTGATGACGCTGTCCTTCGCGCTGTCGGCGGCGATCGGGGCGCTTGCGGGCGTGCTGGTGACGCCGATCACGCTGACCAGCTACGACGTCGGCATCGCGCTGGCGCTCAAGGGCTTCGCCGCGGCGATGCTGGGCGGCATGGGCAACCCCAAGGGGGCGCTCGCGGGCGGGCTGATCCTCGGGCTCCTTGAGGCGCTGACGGCGGGCTACCTGAGCTCCCAGTACAAGGATGCCGCGGCCTTCGTCGTGATCCTCGCCGTCCTCTTCTTCATGCCGCAGGGCCTCTTCGGCGCCCGGCAGACCGAGCGGGTTTGACGATGCGCCCGACCCCGAAACAGGCCACGCTCCTCGTCCTGGCGGCGCTGATCGCGCTCTCGCCGCTGTTCTTCCCGTCGTCGTTCTACTACCGGGTCGGCTCGCTGATCTTCGTCAACGGGCTCGCGGTCACGGGGCTCGTCATTCTCGTGGGTTACGCCGGGCAGATCAGCCTCGGGCATGGCGGCTTCGTCGGCATCGGCGCCTATGCCTGCGCGCTCGCGCCCGAGCATCTGGGCCTGCACCCGGGCCTCGCCGCGCTTCTCGGCGCGGTCCTGTCGGCAGCCATCGCCTGGCTCGTAGGGCGGCCGATCCTCAGGCTTCGCGGCTACTACCTCGCCGTGGCGACGCTCGGCTTCGGCATCCTCGTCGCCATGGTGCTCTCGAACGAGGTGCAATTGACCGGCGGCCCCGACGGCATGCCGGTCGAGGAGCTGGGGCTGCGCGACCTCCTCGAGACGCTGGGCCTCGACCTGCGCAGCTCCACCTTCTGGTACTGGTTCTCGGGCCTATTCCTGCTCGCGGGCGCGTGGCTGGCGCTGAACCTGCACGACAGCCCGACCGGGCGGGCGCTCCGCGCGCTGCACGGCTCGGAGGTGGCGGCGCAGACGGTCGGCATCGACGTCGCCCGGCTGAAACTGCAGGCCTTCGTCATCTCGGCCGTCTACGCCTCGGTCGCGGGGTCGCTGCTGGCGCTGCAGAACCGTTTCGTGACGCCCGACGTCGCGGGCTACCTGCACTCGATCGAGCTCGTGACGATGGCGGTCCTCGGCGGCGCCGGCTCGGTCCTTGGCGCCATTCTCGGCGCCGGCATCCTGACCATGCTGCCGCAGGCGCTGACGATGTTCGCCGAGTACGAATACCTGATGTACGGGCTCGTCATGATGCTCGTCATGATCTTTCTGCCTGCGGGCCTTCTGCCGTCGATCCTGGCGCGCCTCGGCGGGAGGGAGCGGTGAGCCTGCTTTCCGT
>CAYMRW010000435.1:0-2511 GCA_964392825.1 uncultured Rhodobacterales bacterium | reverse complement strand
GCCTTCCGACAATGGAACGTCGATGCCCAGCGCGACGCGCGCGAGGTCGCCATCGACCTCGTCGAGGAGGAGGAGGGGCGGCACGAGTTCCTCGGCCACGCCGCGCTCCTGCTGTCGGTGATCTCGTTCATCGGCGTGGTCTATACGGCGCTGCCGGTGCTGGTGATCCCGTCGTGCATCTGACCGCCCCGATCCTCGGCGTCGCGCTCGCGGCGGCGCTCTGGACGCTGCCGCTGGCCGACTGGATCGGCGGGTTCCAGGCGCACATGGCGCGCCATGCGCTGCTCGTGGCCGTGGTGCCGCCGCTCCTCGTGCCGCTCCTGCCCGCACGCGGGGCGCCCCCGGTTCTGCCGGCCGCGGCGGCCGAGTTCGTCGTCGCCTGGGGCTGGCACCTGCCCGCGGCGCACATGGCCGCTTGGATGTCGCCCCTCTGGCGGGTGGTCGAACAGGGCTCGTTCCTGCTCGCCGGTCTCGCCGTCTGGTGGGGTGCCGCCGCCGCCCGTCCGCTCGCCGGCGCCGGCGGTCTGCTCCTGACCTCGATCCACATGACCATGCTCGGCGCCGTCATCACGCTCGCCCCGCGCGTGCTCTACCCCTACTGCGACCTCGAAGCCCAGCAGACGGGCGCGATCCTGATGCTCGCCATCGCGACGCCGGCCTACCTGATCGGCGGGCTGACGCTTGCCCGCCGCGCCCTCGACGAAAGTCCCGCCGCATGAGACTGCGCCGGCCCGATTTCCTGCGGCGCCACCCGCATGTCGAGACGCTGGTCGCCGTCGCTGCCGTGGCGGGGCTCGCGGCGGCCGCCACCGTCGGCTTCGGGCTCTACAACGTATCTGCCAAGGCGCCGCATCTGCCGCCGGTGCATTGGGCACTCCACACGACCTACGAGCAGGCGGTCAGGCTGCGTGCGCCGCCCGCAAGCGCCGTGCCGGGGGACCTCGGCGACCCGGCCCGCGTGCGGCTCGGCGCGCAGCACTTCGACGCCGCCTGCCGGCAGTGCCACGGTGCGCCGGGCGGGATCCGGCAGGCCACGGTCCGCCAGATGCGACCGCAGCCACCGCACGTGACCGAGGCCGTCGAGGGGTGGGCGCCACGGCACCTGCACTGGATCGTCTCCGAGGGCGTGAAGATGAGCGGCATGCCTGCCTGGCCGGCGCCGCGGCCGGACGAGCCCTGGTCGACGGTGGCCTTGCTCGAGGCGGTGCGCGACATGGACGGCCCGACATGGGACGCCCTCGTTGCCCGGCCGGACGTGGTGGGCGGGGACCACGCCGAGACGTTCGCCTTCTGCGCCGCCTGCCACGGCACCGACGGGGTCGGCGAGCTCGCGCCCTTCGTGCCACGCCTCGACATCCTCGGCACGGACTACATCGCGCGGTCGCTGGAAAGCTACCGGGCGGGGGCGCGATCCTCGGGCTACATGCAGCAGGCGGCGTCGGCGCGGTCGCCCGAGGCGCTCGCGGCGATGGCAGAGCGCTTCGGGGCCCTGCCGCTCGGACCCTCGGGGCCTGCGCGCGACCCGGCGCTCGTGGCCGAGGGCGAGCAGCTCGCGAAGGCGGGCGGGCTCGACGATCCCGCCTGCGCCGCCTGCCACGGACCTCCGGCGCCGGCGCGCGCCGCGTTCCCGAACCTTTCCGGCCAGCACGAGGGCTACCTCGCGACACAACTGCGCCTCTGGCGGGAGGGCGACCGCGGCGGCGAGCTGTCCGGATTGATGCATGCCGCAGCCGTCGAGTTGTCCGACGCCGAGATCACGGCGCTCGCTGCCTACTACGCCTCGCTGCCGCCGTCCCGCCCCGGCACCGACACCGCGGCGCGCTGATACGGGGCCCCCGGGCCCCCCCAGTGATCGCAGGACCCGCCGCTACCTGATGTACTTGTCCCACGAGCCGTAGCTCGTGTTCACCGAGCCCCGCGGGATCGACAGGACGGCGATCGCCGCCGCCACGATCCAGGCGAACGCGCTCTCCACCCCGGCGTCTGTCGCGAACGGCGCCCAGGCGAGCAGCGCCGCCAGCGGCAGGTTGAGGAACCGCGCGAGCCGCGCCACCGGTGCCAGCGCGGCGACGGTGACGACGATGACGAGCGATCCGACGACGTGGACGTAGGGCGCCATCGTGCCGTCCGCCCAGCCCCCGAGCCAGAGCGGCGAGAACATGAGCAGCACGCCGAGGGCGATCACCGCCGCCAGCGTCGGCGGCAGCGTCATCCCGCCCGTCACCATCTCGGTCACCATCTCCCGGGGGCTGCGCCCGAAATCGTCGTCGCGCATGTCGTCCGGCCCGTCGTCGGTGTCGCCCACGAGAAACACGCGGAGCCACGGACGCCCGGCACGGTGCCGGCGGACGAGGAACTGACCCGTTGCCACCAACTCGTCGAGCGAGAACGGGATCTGCACGACCATCGCCGCAGCCCCGATCAGCGCCAGCGTCGAGTACGTGCCGATGACGATGGGCTGGATGACGATGAAGGTGATCGAGACGATGCCGAGCGGCACGATCATCATGC
>CAYMRW010000434.1:0-2511 GCA_964392825.1 uncultured Rhodobacterales bacterium | reverse complement strand
TCCCAGATCACGGCCGCCCCCTCACTCGATGATGTTGCCGCGCAGCATGAAGCGCGCGTAGGCGACGGTCGACACGAAGCCCAGCATGGCGATGATCATCGCCGCCTCGAAGTAGAGCTGCGTGCCCCCGGCGATGCCGTAGAGCATGATCAGGCCGATGACGTTGATGAAGAGGGTGTCAAGGGCCAGCACCCGGTCGGCGATCCCCGGCGCCCTGATCACCCGCCAAAGCGCCATGAGCAGCGCGATGCCGAAGCAGGCGAAGGCGAAGGTGAGCGCGACCGCTATCATTCGAATATCTCCTTGAGCCGGCGTTCGTATCGGGTCTTGATCTGGTCACGGACGGCGTCCGGATCCTCGGCGTCGAGGCAGTGGACCAGGAGGCTGTGCCCCTCGCTCGAGAGGTCCGCGGACACCGTTCCGGGGGTCAGCGTGATGGTGCCCGCCAGAATAGTGATCGCCTCGGGCGTGCGCAGTTCGAGCGGGACGCAGATCCAGGCCGGCCGCATGTCGGCGTTGGCCTTGAAGAGGATGGTCCAGGCGACGATGACGTTGGCGACGATGATGTCCCAGACCACGATCGCGACGTAGGAAAGGACGCCGGCGGGGCGCTTGAGCTTGGGCCGGTCGGGCCAGAACGCCGCCGTCACGATCGGCACGATGAGCCCGAGGATCAGCCCGAAGACCAGCACGCCCGCCGAGAACGTGTTCTCGAGAAGCATCCAGGTCAGCGCCAGAAGCACGGTCAGGTAGGGATGGGGCAGCAGGCGGCGCGTCATTCCGCGTCCTCCCCGAGCACCGCGCGGACATAGGCGTCGGGCGCGTAGAGCTGGTCGGCGGTCGCGGTCAGGTAGCCCATCAGCGGACCGGCGAGGACCGTGACGCCGATCAGGCCGGCCATGAGCAGCCCCACCGCCACGAAGGGCAGCGCGACGGGCTCGGCCCGCGCCCTGTGCGGGTTCCCGGTCGGTGCGGCCTCGGCCTCCACCGGCACCTCGCCCGTGGGCGCCGTCGCCGCGCCGGGCGGCGGCAGGGGTTCGGTCTTCCAGAACAGCGTGCTGCCGGCGCGGGCGAAGCCGACCACCGCGACGAGCGAGGTCACGAGGATGACGGCCCAAATCCACCAGATCAGGCCGGAGGCGCGCGCCGCGTCCATGACGAGGAGCTTGCCGACGAAGCCCGACAGGGGCGGCATTCCCGCCATCGCGATCGCCGCTACGAAGAACAGGGCGGCGACGAGGCCGTTGAGCGGGATCGCCGGCGCCGGCTCCACGGCGCAGCCGTCGGTGCCGCGGGCCCGCGACACGAGGTCGACGACGAGGAACAGCGTCGCCGCCGCGAACGTCGAATGGATGATGTAGTAGAGCGCCGCCACCGTCGCCTCGTGCGTGAAGAGCGCGATGGCGATCAGGAGCGTGCCCATGGAGCCGATGACCGAGTACGCCACGACCTGCTCGAGCCGCCGGGCCCCGAGCACCCCGATCATGCCGACCACGAGGGTCAGGAGCGCCGCCGGCATCAGGATGGCCGAGAAATGCCCCTCGACCGCGGCGAGGTCGGCCGGAAAGGCCAGCGTGTACATCCGCAGGATCGCGTAGGCGCCAACCTTGGTCATGATCGCGAACAGCGCGGCGACCGGTGCCGGCGCCTCGGAGTAGCTCGCGGGCAGCCAGAAGTGCAGCGGCAGGACGGCGGCCTTGATCGCGAACACCAGAAGCAAGAGCGTGGCGCCGACCCGGATCAGCGCCGTCTCGGTGTCGGGCAGCGCCGCCACGCGCTCGGCGATGTCGGCCATGTTGAGCGTGCCGGTGACGGCGTAGATCGTGCCGAGCGCGAACAGGAACAGCGTCGAGCCGAGGAGGTTGTAGGCCACGTACTGCACCCCGGCGCGCAGCCGCGTGGTCCCGCCCGCATGGATCATCAGCCCGTAGGAGGCGATGAGCAGGACCTCGAAGAACACGAAGAGATTGAAGGCGTCGCCCGTAAGGAACGCGCCCATGACCCCCATGAGCTGGAACTGGAACAGCGGGTGGAAGTGCCGTCCGCGCCGGTCCCACCCCGAACCGATCGTGTAGAGCACGACGGCGAAGGCGAGGAGCGCCGTCAGGAGGATCATCAGCGTCGACAGGCGGTCGGCGACGACGACGATGCCGAAGGGCGCCGGCCAGTCGCCGAGGTCGTAGACGGTGATCGTGCCGCCCGCCGCCTGCAGCGCCTGCGCGAAGGCGATGGCGACAAGCGAGGTCGCCGAGACGAGCGCGAAGACCCGCTGCAGGAACAGGTGGTGCCGCATCACGAGCACCATCGCCGCCGCCATCATCGCGGGCAGCACGATCGGCGCGACGGTCCAGTGGCTCACGAACGGTCCTCGCCCGAGGGCTCGATCCCGTCGATGCGATCGTCGTCGCCCGAGAGGTACGCGGCGAGCGCGATGATGACGATGACCGCGGTCATCCCGAACGAGATGACGATGGCGGTCAGCACCAGCGCCTGCGGCAGGGGGTCGGCGTA
>CAYMRW010000433.1:0-2543 GCA_964392825.1 uncultured Rhodobacterales bacterium | reverse complement strand
CGACACGATCCTCAACCAGAAGAGCTACAACGACGAGGCCGGCAGCGACGAGTCGAAGAAGCTCTACTGCATCTATGTCGCGATCGGGCAGAAGCGCTCGACCGTCGCGCAGCTGGTCAAGCGTCTCGAGGAGTTCGGGGCGATGGACTACTGCACCGTCGTCGCGGCGACGGCGTCCGATCCCGCGCCGATGCAGTTTCTCGCGCCCTACGCCGCCACCGCCATGGCGGAGTTCTTCCGCGACAACGGGCGCCACGCGCTCATCGTCTATGACGACCTCTCCAAGCAGGCGGTAGCCTACCGTCAGATGTCGCTTCTGCTGCGCCGCCCGCCGGGCGACGTGTTCTACCTCCATTCCCGGCTGCTCGAGCGTTCGGCGAAGATGAACGAGGAGCACGGGGCTGGCTCGCTGACGGCGCTGCCGATCATCGAGACGCAGGGCGGCGACGTCTCGGCGTTCATCCCGACGAACGTCATCTCGATCACCGACGGCCAGATCTTCCTCGAGACCGAGCTGTTCTTCCAGGGCGTGCGCCCGGCGGTGAACACCGGCCTCTCGGTGAGCCGCGTGGGCTCCTCGGCGCAGACGTCGGCGATGAAGTCGGTGGCGGGCAAGATCAAGCTCGAGCTCGCTCAGTACCGCGAGATGGCGGCCTTCGCGCAGTTCGGCTCGGACCTCGACGCCTCGACGCAGCGCCTTTTGAACCGCGGCGCGCGGCTGACCGAACTGATGAAGCAGCCGCAATACTCGCCCCTGACCAACGCCGAGATCGTGTGCATCATCTACGCCGGCACCGCGGGCTACCTCGACAAGATCAAGGTGGACGAGGTCGGGCGCTTCGAAGAGGGGCTCCTACGCCACCTGCGCAGCAACCACTCCGATCTCCTGAACGACATTACCGAGAACGACCGCAAGGTCGCCGGCGATCTCGAGGAGAAGATAAAGTCGGCGATCGACTCCTTCGCCGCCGACTTCAGCTGAGCCGCAGATGCCCAGCCTCAAGGACCTCAAGAACCGGATCGACAGCGTCAAGTCGACGCGAAAGATCACCAAGGCGATGCAGATGGTGGCGGCGGCCAAGCTCCGCCGCGCGCAGGAGGCCGCCGAGAACGCCCGCCCCTACGCCGAGCGCATGCGTGCGGTCATGGCCGGGCTCGCGGCCTCGGTCGGCGACAGCGACACCGCCCCGCGTCTTCTCAGGGGTACGGGCTCGGACCAGACCCATCTCCTCGTGATCATCACGTCCGAGCGGGGCCTCGCCGGGGCCTTCAACTCGTCGATCACGCGGCTGGGCCGCATCCGGCTCGAGAAACTCCTGGGCCAGGGCAAGACCGTCAAGATCCTCACCGTCGGCCGCAAGGGCCGCGACATGCTCAAGCGCGACCACGGCGAGAAGTTCGCGGGCCACGTCGACATGTCCGAGATGAAGCGCGTGAGCTACGACGACGCCCGCGGCATCGCCCAGGACATCATCAGGCGCTTCGACGAGGGCGAGTTCGACGTCGCGACGATCTTCTTCAACACCTTCGAGTCGGTGATCAGCCAGGTCCCGACCGAGCAGCAGGTCATCCCGGCCAAGTTCGACGAGGACGAGGCGGACGCGTCGACGGTGTACGATTACGAGCCGAGCGAGGAGGGGATCCTCGCCGACCTCCTGCCGCGGGCGATCGCCACCCAGGTCTTCGCGGCGCTGCTCGAGAACCAGGCGTCCGAGCAGGGTGCGCGGATGAGCGCCATGGACAACGCCACCCGCAACGCCGGCGACATGATCGAGCGGCTCACCATCGAGTACAACCGGTCGCGGCAGGCCGCGATCACCACCGAACTCATCGAGATCATCGCCGGCGCCGAGGCGCTCTAGGCGACAAGCGGAGACCGAGAATGGCAGACGAAGCACGCGGAAAAGTCACCCAGGTCATCGGCGCGGTGGTCGACGTGCAGTTCGGCGACCACCTGCCGAACATCCTGAACGCGCTCGAGACGGAGAACTCGGGCAAGCGCCTCGTGCTGGAGGTCGCGCAGCATCTGGGCGAGAACACCGTGCGGACCATCGCCATGGATGCGACCGAGGGCCTGGTCCGCGGGGCCGAGGTGCGCGATACCGGACAGCCGATCCAGGTACCCGTCGGCAACGCGACGCTCGGCCGGATCCTGAACGTCATCGGCGAGCCCATCGACGAGAAGGGACCGGTCGAGTCGGACGAGCGTCGCGCCATTCACCAGGAGGCGCCGAGCTTCTCGGCCCAGTCGACCTCCTCCGAAATCCTCGTCACGGGGATCAAGGTGGTCGACCTTCTGGCGCCGTACTCA
The DNA here is from genome assembly GCA_964392825.1 of uncultured Rhodobacterales bacterium. Taxonomy (GTDB): domain Bacteria; phylum Pseudomonadota; class Alphaproteobacteria; order Rhodobacterales; family Rhodobacteraceae; genus Roseitranquillus. Next base: position 232 of record CAYMRW010000433.1, on the reverse strand, counting down.
AAGGGCGGCAAGATCGGTCTCTTCGGCGGCGCCGGCGTCGGCGAGCGGACGCGCGAGGGCAACGACCTCTACCACGAGATGATCGAGTCGGAGGTCATCAAGCCCGACAACCTTGCCGAGAGCCAGGTGGCGCTGGTCTATGGCCAGATGAACGAGCCGCCGGGCGCGCGGGCGCGGGTCGCGCTCTCCGGGCTGACGCTGGCCGAGCAGTTCCGCGACCAGTCGGGCACCG
>CAYMRW010000432.1:0-2545 GCA_964392825.1 uncultured Rhodobacterales bacterium | reverse complement strand
GACGATGAACATCATCCTTCTCGGACCGCCGGGGGCGGGCAAAGGCACGCAGGCCCGCAAGCTGGAGGACGAGAGGGGGATGACGCAGCTCTCCACCGGGGACATGCTGCGCGAGGCGCGGACCAGCGGTACCGAGATGGGCAAGGTCGTGGCCGAGGTCATGGATCGCGGCGGCCTCGTCACGGACGAGATCGTCATCGGCCTGATCGAGGAGAAGCTCGACGCGGGATCCGATGGCGGGTTCATCTTCGACGGCTTTCCGCGGACTTTGGCGCAGGCGGATGCTCTCTCGAACCTGCTGGATCGCCGGGGGACCTCTCTCGACGCGGTGATCGAGATGCAGGTCGACGACGCCGCGCTCGTGGCGCGGATCGCGGGGCGTTACACCTGCGCGACGTGCGGAGAGGTCTATCACGATGTGACGCGCACCCCGAAAACGGACGGTGTCTGCGACGTTTGCGGCTCGACCGAATTCAAGCGGCGCGCCGACGACAACGAGGAGGCGCTGAAGACGCGCCTCATGGAATACTACAAGAAGACGTCGCCGCTGATCGGATATTACCACGCGAAGGACCTGCTTCGCCCTGTCGACGGGCTCGGGGCCATCGACGAGATTTCGAGCGCGATATCGGCCGTCCTTGACAAATGACTTAGGGCGCCCTTGACGGGCGATCGCCGTCTCTCTACCTACCGCCATCTCGCAAGAGAATCGGGTTTCTGTACCCACATCGATCGTTTGACCGGATGGCGCGACGCGTGTCCGGCATGACGTTGTGAAAAAAGGTTCCGGGGCTACGGAACCGCAACGAAAAGGACCAATCCACGTGGCACGTATCGCCGGCGTGAACATCCCTTCCGCCAAGCGCGTTCCGATCGCGCTGACCTACATCACCGGCATCGGACAATCTTCGGCCCGCCAAATCTGCGACGCGGTGGGGATCGAACAGGGTCGCCGGGTCAACGAACTGAGCGACAGTGAGGTCATCCAGCTCCGCGAGCATATCGACGCGAACTTTTCGGTCGAGGGCGATCTGCGTCGCGACACGCAGATGAACATCAAGCGGCTGATGGACCTCGGCTGCTATCGTGGTCTGCGCCATCGCCGGAACCTGCCGGTGCGCGGCCAGCGGACCCATACTAACGCCCGCACCCGCAAGGGCCCGGCCAAGCCGATCGCCGGCAGGAAGAAGTAGGGGCAGGAGCAATGGCACGTGATCGTCGCGCGGCACCGCGCAAGAAGGTCTCCAAGAACATCGCCGCCGGCGTGGCGCATGTGAACTCGTCGTTCAACAACACCAAGATCCTGATCTCCGATGTCCAGGGCAACGCCATCGCGTGGTCGTCCGCGGGAACGATGGGCTTCAAGGGCAGTCGCAAGTCGACGCCCTACGCGGCCCAGATGGCCGCCGAGGACGCCGGGCGCAAGGCGCAGGAGCACGGCGTCAGGACAATCGAGGTCGAGGTGCAGGGCCCGGGATCGGGGCGGGAGAGCGCGCTGAGGGCGCTGGCCGCGGTCGGGTTCAACATCACCTCGATCCGGGACGTGACGCCGATCCCGCACAATGGCGTGCGCCCGCCCAAGCGACGCCGCGTCTGAACCAAATCCGGGGCGAAAAGCCCGTTCCGCACACCTCGGGAGCGTGCCGCTTAGGTCATGGGCGGCGCGCATGCATTGAGGAGAGCATCATGATCCACAAGAACTGGCAGGAACTCATCAAGCCGATGCAGCTCGACGTCAGGCCGGGGAACGACCCGGCCCGGCAGGCCACCGTTGTCGCGGAACCGCTCGAGCGGGGGTTCGGCCTTACGCTCGGCAATGCCCTGCGCCGCGTGCTGATGAGTTCGCTGCAAGGCGCGGCGGTGACCAGCGTGCACATCGACAACGTTCTGCACGAGTTCTCCTCGATCGCCGGCGTCCGCGAGGACGTGACCGACGTCGTGCTGAACCTGAAGGGTGTCGCGATCCGAATGGAGGTCGAGGGACCGAAGCGCCTCTCAATCTCGGCCAAGGGCCCGGGCGTCGTCACGGCCGGTGACATCATGGAGACGGCGGGGATCGAGATCCTCAACGGCGATCACGTGATTTGCCACCTCGACGAGGGCGCGGACCTCTTCGTCGAGCTTACCGTGAACACCGGCAAGGGCTATGTGGCGGCCGATCGCAACCGGCCTGAGGATGCCCCGATCGGTCTCATCCCGATCGATGCCATCTATTCGCCCGTCAAGAAGGTCAGCTACGAGGTCACGCCGACGCGCGAGGGCCAGGTCCTCGACTACGACAAGCTGACGCTTCGCCTCGAGACGGACGGATCGGTCGCGCCGGACGATGCCGTGGCCTACGCCGCCCGAATCCTCCAGGACCAGTTGCAGATCTTCGTCAACTTCGACGAGCCCGAGCGTGCCGGTGCCGAGGAGATGGACGATGGCCTCGAGTTCAACCCGCTGCTTCTGAAGAAGGTCGACGAGCTGGAACTCAGCGTCCGCTCGGCGAACTGCCTGAAGAACGACAACATCGTCTACATCGGCGACCTGATCCAGAAGACCG
>CAYMRW010000431.1:0-2546 GCA_964392825.1 uncultured Rhodobacterales bacterium | reverse complement strand
CCGGTGTCAGTTCGCCCGCTCCAGGCTGCACCGGTACTCGGAACCGTCGGGGTCGGCTTCGCGATACCGGGCGGCCTCGCCCCGTATCCAGATCGACCGTCCGAAGCTGCCCTCGTACCGCGAACCCGAAGCCGCCGGGGCGAGGCTTGCAACGTCGACGACATCGCCCCGTTCGATCCGGACGCTCGGCAGGGCGGTGTCGAAGAAGACCGTCACGACCTCGGACCTGTCCTCGCACCGCCACGCCGCAGTGCCGCTCGGATCCTCGAGAAGCCATAGCGCCACGAGCGCGCCCTCGCGCCGAAGGTATGCCGCCTCAACGCAGTCACGGACGTCGTTCGCCTGCCAGCATGCATCGCGACCGCCGATCCAGCCGCGCTGGGTCGCGCGAAGCACGTCCTCCGCCTCCGACGCGCCGGCGTCGAGCGCCCGCGTCGCCGCCAGCGCCGACCCGAAGCGTCCCGCCAGCCGCCGGTCCAGAGCGGCGAGGCCGGGATCGCCGCAGATCAAGACCTCGACTTCGGACCGGGCCTCCCCGCAATCGTAGGCCGGACCCTCCTGCGACCTCGCAGGATCCGCCGCGGCAATCAGAAAGGCGGTAGCGATGGCGGGCCCGATCAGGCGCGAACGGCGCCGGGACGCGGCGCGGCCGCGTTTACCCACGAGCCTCGGCAACCGTCGCCTCCAGGGCCCGCCGAGAAGGTCCGGCGGCGGAACCCGCCGAGACCGGACAGCACGGCAGCGGTCCCGGCGACAGCCGCGCTCGTCCGCGGCCCGGCCCGGTTGCCGTGCGCCGCGAGGCCCGCCGGTTCCGTCCCGCGCGTGCTTCGCCCTGTCGGCGCACCTGGCAAGAAGCGCCATTGCCGCCGCCGCGGTCATCAGCCGGGGTTCAAGTCGCATCTTCTGAAGCCTTACGTTTCTGGCGCTTCGGTCGGCGGTCTGGATGGGGCGGCCGGCCGTGGCACGACGAGACCCGCCGGGGCCGTCAGAGCCGGCCAAGTTCGAACTCCGCGCAGGAATAGCCGAGCGACGTGTACCCCTCCTCGAGGTAGTCGCCGAGAAGCGGTGTGCCGACGAGATAGCTCGCGAACGAGGACGAGACGGTGGAACGTGCCTCGGACAGCGCGTCCTCCCAGTCCTCGACGCCGTAGTCGTCGCGGCCGAGCCAGAGCATGGCGAGGAGTTCGGCGTGCTGGTCGGCATTCAATGCCTCGATCGCCTCGGTCAGCTCCTGCAGCGTCGGGTCGTCGGCGAAGTCCTCGAGCACGTCGACCTCGTGGTCGTCGGCCGCGTTCGAGGCCGACCCCGGATCGTCGGGCGCCACCTTGGCGTCGAGCTCCTTGGCCTTGACGATGATGAAGCAGACCTGCTCCGGGTCGATCGAGATCGCGTCCTCGGGCAGATCGGGGTCCTTGATGAGCATGGCGCTGACCTTCGTGATACGTCGCTGCGACCCTAGAACCGGGTGCCCTTGTCGAACTTGATCTGCGTCAGACCCTCAGCCGAACCACGACCGGACCCGGGCGCCGAGCGGCTGCATCACCGAGATCCGGAAGAGCCTGACGAGCGCCGCGATGGCGAGGACGCCGATCAGGATCGAGACGAGCGCGATGACCATCCGCCACGGGAAGACGGTGGCGTCGGGCCCCTCCACCGGTGTGACGTCGACGGCGTTCGGATAGATCGAGAACAGGTCGCTGCGCCAGCCGTAGTGACGGATCGCGACCCATCGCGGCGATTCCCGGGTCGAGCGCAGATCCTGCGCCCGCGCCTGCAGGTTGGTACTGTCGAACTTCAAGTACGGCGGCCAGGTCCATCCCGTGTCCTCGTTGCGATAGACCATCGGCTCGCCATCGGGGCGGATCGTCTCGATGAAGCGCACGTCGCGGCTGTTCGTCTGGACCGTGCCGGTGTCCGCGCGGGACCAGAACCAGCTCATGCTCTCGTCGAGATCGACGCGTCGCACGTCGGCGTTGACGATGCGGACGACGTCGTTCTGCGGCAGCGTGTAGTGCCCGACGAGGATGACGACGATCGCGACGACCGCCCAGGCGGCATAGTTCAGATAGCGCATCATGGGCCACCGATAGCGTGCCCCGGGTCGGGTGACGAGCCTTGATTGCGATCGTCCGGCGCGGCATCGTCCGCCGGCGATGTGCCAGGCTTCATCACGGATCAGGATGCCCGAGATCCTGGCAGGGTGCTGAGGAACCTCCTGACCGATGTCCCGGGCCTTGTCGTTGGTCATGCCGACGACGGGGCCACGGGCTGTACCGTGGTCACCGGCGAGGCACCGTTCCTGGCGTCCGTCGACGTCATGGGCGGCGCCCCTGGCACGCGCGAGACCGATCTGCTCGACCCGTCGGCGCGGGTCGACCGGGTCGACGCGCTGGTGCTGGCCGGGGGCTCGGCGTTCGGGCTCGCGGCGGCGCAGGGCGTGGCGGAGGCGCTGGCCGCGTCGGGACGCGGCTTCGAGGCTGCGGGGTTCCGCGTTCCGATCGTGCCGGCCGCCATCCTCTTCGACCTCGCCGGAGGGACACGGCCCG
>CAYMRW010000430.1:0-2556 GCA_964392825.1 uncultured Rhodobacterales bacterium | reverse complement strand
CGATCGTCCAGGCGATGGAGAAGATCGGCAACGAGGAGGTGCGCGTCCGCGTCCTGCACTCGGGCGTCGGCGCCATCACCGAGAGCGACATCGGCCTCGCCGAAGCGTCGGGCGCGCCGGTCTTCGGCTTCAACGTCCGCGCCAACGCCACCGCGCGCAACGTCGCCAACCAGAAGGGCGTGGAGATCCACTATTACAGCGTCATCTACGACCTCGTCGACGACGTGAGGAACGCGGCCTCCGGCCTTCTTTCCGCCGAGGTTCGCGAGAACTTCATCGGCTACGCCGAGATCAGGGAAGTGTTCCGCGTCTCCAACGTCGGCCGCGTCGCCGGCTGCCTCGTGACCGAGGGGATCGCGCGGCGTTCGGCGGGCGTGCGCCTGCTGCGCGACAACGTCGTGATCCACGAGGGTACGCTGAAGACGCTGAAGCGCTTCAAGGACGAGGTCGCCGAGGTCCAGTCCGGTCAGGAATGCGGCATGGCGTTCGAGAACTACGAGGACATCCGCCAGGGCGACGTCATCGAGATCTTCGAGCGGGAGGAAGTCGAGCGCACGCTCTGATCCGCAGGATCGCACGGACAAGGGGGTCGCCGATGGCGGCCCCCTTGTCGTTGCGACGTAGCTTTCGGTCCCTGGGTCTTCTGCGATCAGGCGGCGACAGGCCGCCCGCGGAACATTCGCTCTCCGACACGTACGACGATGCGTCCGTCACCGAGACTGCGCACGAAAATCCCCTGAACGGACACGCAGCTTCCGATGAGGATCGTCTTCAGCATTCGGACCTCCCGAGCGAACCACCATGACGATAGTCAACAAGTTATCACAATTCACGGCCGAATTTTGGTCAAATCCGGAAATCGTGACGGTTCTTGAGGCAGATCGGACGTGCGCCGCGCCGCCCTCCATGCATGGCGCGCCGCTATCAGAGCCAGTCCCGCAGCACGGGAATCAGCGGCAGGTCGGCGGGCGGCATCGGATAGTCGCGCAGACGTTCCGGGCGGACCCAGGCGAGGGCCTGTCTTTCCCGCGCCACGGGCTGCCCCTCCCATCTGCGGCAGGCAAAGAGCGGCATCAGCAGATGGAAGGCGTCGTAGGCATGGCTCGCGAAGCTGAGCGGCGCGAGGCAGCTCGTCCACGTGCGGATGCCAAGCTCCTCTTCGAGCTCGCGCATGAGCGCGGTCTCGGGCGTCTCTCCGTCGTCGACCTTGCCGCCGGGAAACTCCCAGAGCCCCGCCATCGGCTTGCCCTCCGGGCGCCGCGCAAGAAGCACGCGGTTGTCCCGGTCGATCAGCGCGGCTGCGGCGACGAGGACGATCCTCACGAGCGGTAGTCGGCGTTGATCTCGACGTAGCGCCGGGTCAGGTCGCAGGTCCACATCGTCGAGGTGCCGGCGCCGAGGCCGAGGTCGACCGCAAACGCGAGTTCTGGGCGACGCATGTAGGCGGCGCCGTCCTCCTCGCGATAGCCTGCGGCCACCCAGCCGCGCTCGGCCACGAGGATGTCGCCGAGACGGATCGAGAGGCGGTCGCGGTCCGCCTCCGCGCCCGACTTGCCGACGGCCATGACGATGCGCCCCCAGTTCGGGTCCTCGCCCGCGGCGGCGGTCTTGACCAGCGGAGAGTTGGCGATCGAGGCGGCCACGCGGCGGGCGTCGGCATCGCTGACGGCGCCCGTGACCCGCACCTCGATGAACTTCGTCGCACCCTCGCCGTCACGCACGATCTGGTGCGCCAGGTCGCGCATGACGCCGTGAAGCGCGCCAGCGAACACGTCGCGATCCGTGTCCGTCTCGACGCGAACGCCCGAGCGTCCGGTGGCGGCTGCGAGCACCATGTCGGACGTCGAGGTGTCACCGTCGACGGTGATCGCGTTGAACGTCGTCGCGGAGCCCTCGGACAGTGCCGCCTGAAGGGGCGCGCGCCGTATCTCGGCGTCGGTGAAGACGAAGGCCAGCATCGTCGCCATGTCGGGCGCGATCATCCCGGATCCCTTGGCGATGCCGGCGATCCGCACCGTGCCGCCGCCGATGCGGACCTCCGCCGCGGCGCCCTTGCGGAACGTGTCGGTGGTCATGATGGCGCCCGCCGCCTCGCCCATCGCCGTCTCGGACAGGTCGTGCGCCAGCCGGTCCATGACCGCGGCGATGCGGTCGTGCGCGAGACGCTCGCCGATGACCCCGGTCGAGGCGGTGAAGACCCGCGTTTCGGGAACGCCCAGGCACCGGGCCGTGGCCGCTGCGACCTCGCGAACCGCGGTCAGTCCGGCGGCGCCGGTGAAGGCGTTGGCGTTCCCCGAATTCACGACGATCGCCGCGCCCGCTGCCGCATCGTCGGCGTCGATCTTGGCCTCGCAGTCGAGCACCGGTGCGGCCCGCGTCGACGACCGCGTGAACACCCCGGCAACCCGCGTGCCCGGTGCGAGCGCAGCCAGCATGACGTCGGTGCGATCGGCGTAGCGGACGCCCGCCTGCGCCACCGCGAAGCGCGCCCCCTCGATCAGCGGCAGCGCCGGAAAGACCGGGGGGGCGAGCGGCGAGACCGGGCCCGCCACCCTC
>CAYMRW010000429.1:0-2558 GCA_964392825.1 uncultured Rhodobacterales bacterium | reverse complement strand
GGACGCCAAGCCGAGCCACGTGATGCGCTACGGCCAGGGCACGTCGATGTGGTCGGCGATCGAGGCGGTGCGCGCCGGCGACGCGCAGGTCGTCGTGAGCTGCGGCAACACCGGGGCGCTGATGCTGGTCTCGGTCCTGCGGCTGCGCAAGTTGCCCGGCGTCGACCGGCCGGCCATCGCCTGCCTCTGGCCCTCGCGCAATCCGGGCGGCTTCAACGTCATGCTCGACGTCGGCGCCGACATCCGTGCCGACGCCCGCGACCTGCTGCAATACGCGCTGATGGGGGCGTCCTATGCCCGCAACGGCCTGGGGCTGAAGCGGCCGCGCGTCGGCCTCCTCAACGTCGGCACCGAGGAGAACAAGGGCCGCCCCGAAATCCGCGAGGCGCACGACCTGATCGAGGCGGCCGCGGCCGACGCCGAGATCGCGTTCGTCGGCTTCGTCGAGGGCGGCGACATCCCCTCCGATCGGGTCGACGTGATCGTCACCGACGGCTTCGCCGGCAACGTCGCGCTGAAGACGGGCGAGGGGACGGCGAAGCTGATCGGCGACCTCCTGCGCGAGGCGTTCAGCTTCAGCCCGCTCAGCCGGATCGCGGCGCTGCTGGCGCTGACCTCGCTGAAGCGGCTGCAGAAGCGCATCGACCCCCGGCGGGTCAACGGCGGCGTGTTCCTCGGCCTCAACGGCACGGTGGTCAAGAGCCACGGGTCAGCCGATGCCACCGGTATCTCGGCCGCGATCAAGCTCGCCTTCACGCTGGCCAAGAGCAACTTCAACGAACGGCTGGCCGCGCGCGTCGCGCCGACGATGCCGACCACCGACATGGCCGGCGCCCGGCGCGAAGGGGGCGGGTCCGGCGGATGACGCGGCGCGCCGTCGTGAGGAGCGTCGGGCACTACCTGCCGTCGCGCGTGGTGGAGAACGCCGAGTTCGAGCGCACGCTCGACACGTCGGACGAGTGGATCCGGGCGCGGACCGGAATCGAGCGGCGCCATTTCGCGGCAGCGAACGAGACGACCTCGGACCTCGCGACCGAGGCGGCGACGGCGGCCCTCGCCCAGGCCGGGCTCGAACCCACGGATCTCGACGCGCTGATCGTCGCCACCTCCACCCCCGACCTCACCTTCCCGTCTGCGGCGACGATGGTGCAGTCGCGCCTCGGCATGGCGGGCGGCTTCGCCTTCGACCTGCAGGCCGTGTGCGCGGGGTTCGTCTTCGCGCTCGCGAACGCCAACGCGCTGATCCGCTCGGGCGAGGTGCGCCGCGTCATGGTGATCGGCGCCGAGACGTTCAGCCGGATCATGGACTTCACCGACCGCGGCACCTGCGTCCTCTTCGGCGACGGCGCGGGCGCGATGATCCTCGAGGCCGACGACGGCGAGGGGACGGGGCACGACCGCGGGGTGCTCGCCGCCGACCTGCACTCGGACGGCCGTTTCCGCGACATCCTCTACGTCGACGGCGGCGTCTCCACCGGAACCAGCGGGCACCTCAGGATGCAGGGCAAGGAGGTGTTCCGCCACGCCGTCGAGAAGCTCGCTGAGACGGCGCATGCGGCACTCGACCGGGCCGGGGTCTCGGCCGAGGACGTCGACTGGATCGTCCCGCACCAGGCCAACCTCCGGATCATCAAGTCGACCGCCGCGCGGATGCGCATTCCGATGAGCCGGGTGGTCGTGACGGTGCAGGATCACGGCAATACCTCGGCCGCCTCGATCCCCCTGGCCCTGTCCGTGGCGGCGTCCGCGGGCCGGATCTCGGCGGGCGATCTCCTGGTGCTCGAGGCGATCGGCGGCGGCCTTGCCTGGGGCGCCGTCGTGCTGCGCTGGTAGCAGGGATTGGCTCATACCCCCAACACGTTGATTGACAGGGAAAATCGACACACGGTAACGTGAAGGAGCCGCTGGGGGAGTGTGCCGATGTCCGACAAGACCTTGACCCGGATGGACTTGAGCGAGGCCGTCTTCCGCGAGGTCGGCCTCTCGCGGAACGAGTCCGCGCAGCTCGTCGAGAGCGTTCTCGGGCACATGTCCGAGGCGCTGGTGCGCGGCGAGACGGTCAAGATCTCGTCGTTCGGTACGTTCACGGTCAGGGACAAGGCGGCCCGCGTCGGCCGCAACCCCAAGACCGGACAGGAGGTGCCGATCCATCCTCGGCGGGTGCTGACCTTCCGACCGTCGCATCTGATGAAGGATCGCGTCGCGGCCGGCAACAAGGGCTGATCCGCATGGCGAAATCGCCGGACGCATTCCGCACGATCAGCGAGGTCGCCGACTGGCTCGGCGTCGAGGCGCACGTCCTGCGCTTCTGGGAGACCAAGTTCGCGCAGGTGAAGCCGGTCAAGCGCGCCGGCGGGCGCCGCTACTACCGGCCGACCGACATGGCGCTCCTCGGCGGCATCCGGCACCTGCTCTACGAGGACGGGCTGACGATCCGCGGCGTCCAGAAGGTCCTGCGCGAGCACGGCGCGGGGCACGTGGCCGCGCTCTCCCCCGAACTGCGGCTGGACGGCGAGGCGCCGGCGCGGCGGCGCGGCGGCCGGGCCGATGGCGCGGAG
>CAYMRW010000428.1:0-2559 GCA_964392825.1 uncultured Rhodobacterales bacterium | reverse complement strand
CCTCGGGAACGGCGGCGAGCGCCAGCGCATCGAAACCCTTCATGTCGACGCAGCCCCGCCCGTAGAGACGGCCGTCGCGCTCGGTCACCGTGAACGGGTCCGACGACCAGGCCTGCCCGTCGACCGGCACGACGTCGGTATGTCCGGACAGCACGACGCCGCCGGGGGCGTCGGGGCCGACATTGGCGAAGAGACCGGCCTTGGTCCCGTCCTCGTTCCAGGTTCGGTGCGCACGGACGCCGAACCCGTCGAGATAGTTCTCGACCCAATCGACGAGCTCGAGGTTGCTGTCGCGGCTGACCGTGGGGAACGCCACCAGCCGCTCGAGGATCTGCCGCGCGTCGAGCGTCATGGCTTCAGCACCAGATGGCCGGCCGCCACCTCGTCGTAGACCGACGGCCCCGGCTCGTGCCCCAGCGCAAAGATGGGCGACGGGATTGCCTTGAAATTCAAGTCCTTCTCGCTCTTGCGCTGCCGCGGGTCGGCGATCGGCACCGCCTTAAGGAGCGCACGCGTGTACTCGTGCCGCGGGTCCTCGAAGATCTGCTGCCGCGACCCGATCTCGACGATCCGCCCTAGATACATGACGCCGACCCGGTGGCTCATGCGCTCCACCACCGCCATGTCGTGGCTGATGAAGAGGATCGAGATGCCGAGCTCGGCCTGAAGCTCCATGATGAGGTTCAGGACCTGCGCCTGCACGCTGACGTCGAGCGCACTCACCGCCTCGTCGGCAATGATGAGCTTGGGGTTGAGCGCCAGCGCCCGCGCGATGGCGATGCGCTGTCGCTGGCCGCCGGAGAGCTCGTGCGGATAGCGGCGCATGAAACTCCGCGGCAGGTGCACCCGGTCGAAGAGTTCCCCGACCCGCTCGCGCAGCGCCTCGCCGGTCGCCAGACCGAAGTTCTTGAGCGGCTCCGCCACCTGGTCGGCGAGCTGCATCTGCGGGTTGAGCGAGGCGAACGGGTCCTGGAACACCATCTGCATCTGCCGCCGCGCCCGCCTCAACGCGCCCGCGGACATCGCGATGACGTCCTGGTCGTCGAGGCGGACCTCGCCCGCGAGCGGCTCGACCAGCCTTAGGATCGACCGACCGCAGGTCGACTTGCCGCATCCGGATTCGCCCACGAGGCTCAGCGTCTCGCCCTTGCGGATGGCGAACGACACGTCCTCGACCGCGTGCACCATCGCGATCGTCCGGCGGAAGAAGCCGCCATTGACCGGAAAGCGCGTGGTCAGCCCCCGCACCTCGAGGATGGTCCGGTCTTCGGCCACCGTGATCGGGCCCGACACGTGCTCCGGCGAGCCGAGAAGGCGCATGGGCTCGGGCGCCGGACGGCCCCGCATCTCGCCGAGCTTCGGCACCGCGGCGAGCAGCGCCTTGGTGTAGTCCTCCCGCGGGGCCGTGAAAATTTCCTCGACCGTCCCCTCCTCGACCATGTTGCCGCGGTACATGACCACCACCCGATCGGCCATCTGCGCCACCACGGCCATGTCGTGGGTGATGAAGAGCACGGCCGCGCCGGTCTCGCGCTTCAGCCGGTCGATGAGCGCCAGGATCTCGGCCTGGATGGTGACGTCGAGCGCCGTCGTCGGCTCGTCCGCGATCAGCAGGCGCGGCTCGCAGGCGAGGGCCATGGCGATCACCACGCGCTGCCGCATTCCCCCCGAAAGCTCGTGTGGATACTGACCGAGCCGCCGCTCCGGCTCCGGGATCCGCACCTGCCGCAGGAGATCGAGCGCCCGCGCCTGCGCAGCCTCCCGCGTCATCCTCTTGTGAACGCGGAGGCCCTCGGTCAGCTGCCGGCCGACCGTGAACACCGGGTTCAGCGACGTCATCGGCTCCTGAAAGATCATGCCGATCTCGTTGCCGCGGATCGTGCGCATCAGGGAATTGTCCGCGTCGCGAAGGTCGATCCGCTGTCCGCCGCGGTCGAACAAGAGCTCGCCGCCCGCGATCTCGCCGCCGCCGAACTCGACGAGCCGCATCAGGCTCAGCGAGGAGACCGACTTGCCCGACCCGCTCTCGCCCACGACGCATACGGTCTCGCCCGGGGCAATGGAGAAGCTGACGTTCTCGACGCCGGCGACGACGCCGTGCTTGGTCTGGAACTCGACCCGGAGGTTGCGGATCTCGGCGATCGGATGCAGCTGGTCGAGCATCGGCGCGCGCCTCCAAGTAACAGGCCGACGCTAGGCCGCGCGCGTCGAGCCTGTCAAACCGGCATCTCGCGCCGAACGACGCGGAATGTGGCTCTTGCCACGTCAACAGGCAGTTCCACCGTCGCCAAGCTTGCAATCGAGGGCGGAAGCGTTCGAGACTGACGGCAGGCGCCCGCGGGGGGCGCGGCGAAAAGTGGGAAGAGCACTGGACCGATCGGGGAACCATGCCGCCCGTCACCGCTTGCCCGGCGCGACATGTGCACCGGGCCTCGAGGCGCGAGCACATTCAACAAGGGAGAAGACCATGTATCTCAGGACAGCGCTCCTGGGCGCGACGGCCGCCGTCGGACTGACCGGCGCCGCCACCGCCCAGGAAGAGGGGGAGCGCGGCCGCTC
>CAYMRW010000427.1:0-2560 GCA_964392825.1 uncultured Rhodobacterales bacterium | reverse complement strand
CGCTACGCCGGCGAGGCACCCGACTCGGGTACATTCCTCGGGCCGGTGATCGTCGAGCTGCCGCGGGGAGAGCGGCTGGAGAAGGAGGTCTTCGGTCCGGTCCTGCACGTCAAGCGCTGGAAGCCGGGCGAGATGGACCGGGTCCTCGACGAGATCAACGCCACGGGCTACGGCCTGACCTTCGCCATCCACAGCCGCATCGACGCGGTGGTGCAGCGCGCGACCCGGCGGGCCCATGCCGGCAACATCTACGTCAACCGCAACCAGATCGGCGCCATCGTCGGCTCGCAGCCCTTCGGCGGCTCGGGCCTCTCGGGCACCGGGCCCAAGGCCGGCGGCCCGCTCTATCTCACCCGCTTCGTCGAGGAGCGGACGGTCTCGACCGACACCACCGCGGCAGGCGGCAACGCCACCCTCCTCGGCAGCGTCGGCTAGCCCCGCGCAGGCCTTTGTCTGGGCACAGCGCGCCCCTGCGGGAGATCGCACCGCCACAGGAGCCGCCGCGGTTTTGGGCAGCGCCGGATCGCGGGCGGAACCGGGCCCGCGCCGGGGCAACGGTCCGCGTCGCCGAGGGCTGGGGCTCTCGCGCGGGCGCTCAGGGGATGTCGTCGGGGTGGCGGCCGGGGCGGGAGCGGTAGCGCGGCAGGCGCCAGCCGTAGTGCAGCGCGCCGCCGCGCAGCGCGAAGGCCAGCCCCGTCCCGAGGAGGGCCGCCGACGTGCCGCCGAGACCGGCGGCCGACGCGGCGACGAATCCCGCGGCGCCCGCAAGGGCCGCCGTCACGTAGATCTCGCGCCGCATCAGCACCGAGGGCTCGCGAACGAGGACGTCGCGCAGGATGCCCCCGAAGGTGCCGGTGAGGACGCCCATGACCAGTGCCACGACCGGCGAGCCGGTCACAAGCAGGCCCTTGTAGGCGCCGAAGACCCCGTAGGCGGCGAGGCCCATCGCATCCAGCCAGAGAAGCCAGCCGTAGCGCGTCTCCATCATCGGGGCGGCGAAGAGGGCCGCTATCGCCACGCCGGCGCAGGTCACCACGTAGGCCGGGCTCTCGACCCAGAAGACCGGCACGCCGAGGATCACGTCGCGGACGGTGCCGCCGCCGATGCCGGTCACCGCGGCGAGGAAGAGAAAGCCGATCAGGTCGAGTTCGCGCCGCGAGGCCGCGAGCGCGCCGGTGGCGGCGAAAACGGCGACGCCCGCGTAGTCGAGAAGAAGGATCGGCTCCATCGCGCAACCCCCCCGGGCAAGGGCCTCAAGCGGCCATCCCTTGCTATCCGCGGGCGCCCGGCGCAAGCCCGAAGGCGCGGGGCCCCGGATCGCGCGCTCCCCGTGCGCGGTGCGGCGAGGGCCCAGAAAGGGGGACGTGATGGCCGATCTCTGGTACAAGAACGCCGTCATCTACTGTCTCGACGTCGAGACGTTCATGGACGCCGACGGTGACGGCGTCGGCGACTTTCGCGGGCTGACCGACCGGCTCGACCATCTCGAGACGCTGGGCGTCACGACGGTCTGGCTGAATCCGTTCTACCCAAGCCCCAACCGCGACAACGGCTACGACATCAGCGACTTCTACGGCGTCGACCCGCGGCTCGGAAACCTCGGGGCCTTCGCCGAGTTCACGCACGCCGCGAAGGACCGCGGGCTCAAGGTGATCGTCGACCTCGTTGTCAATCACACCTCGGTCGATCATCCGTGGTTTCAGAGCGCCCGGGCGTCGCGGGAGAGCCGGTATCGCGACTGGTACGTCTGGTCCGACGACAAGCCCGACGACATCACCCAAGGGATCATCTTCCCCGGCGTGCAGGAGGCGGTCTGGACCGAGACCGAGGAGACAGGCGCCTGGTACATGCACCGCTTCTACGCCCACCAGGCCGATCTCATCATCGCCAACCCCGAGGTACGAGCGGAGATCATGCGGATCATGGGCTTCTGGCTCGACCTCGGCGTCGCCGGGTTCCGCATCGACGCGGTGCCGTTCCTGATCGAGTACAAGGGCCTGAAGGAGGAACCCGACCGCGACCCTTTCCTGCTCTTGTCCGAGATGCGCGACTTCCTGTCGTGGCGGCGCGCGTCGGCGATCATGCTGGCCGAGTCGAACGTCCCCCGCGACCGCGCCCGCGACCATTTCGGCGGCCAGACCTACGACGCCGACGAACGCATGCACATGCTCTTCGACTTCCCGCTGAACCAGCAGACGTGGCTGGCGATGATCCGCGGGGACGCCCGGCCGATCCTCGACGGGCTCGCGTCGCGCGACGCGGACATGCCGCAGATGGCGCAATGGGCCACGTTCCTGCGCAACCACGACGAGCTGTCGCTCGACAAGCTGACCGATGACGAGCGGCAGGAGGCGTTCGCCACGCTCGCCCCCGAAACCTCGATGCGCATCTACGAACGGGGCGTGCGTCGCCGGATGGCGCCGATGCTGGGCCATGACCCGCGGCGGCTGAAGCTCGCGCACTCGCTCCTCATGGCGCTGCCCGGAACGCCGGTGATGTGGTACGGCGACGAGATCGGCATGGGCGAGAACCTCGAGCTCTCGGAGCGGCATCCGGTGCG
>CAYMRW010000426.1:0-2572 GCA_964392825.1 uncultured Rhodobacterales bacterium | reverse complement strand
CCGTCGTCCGCTTGAAGGCGCGGCTGAACGAGGCCTCGGATTCGTAGCCGACCTCCACCGCAATTCGGGCGAGCGGCATCGCCCCCTCTCGCAGCAGGCTCGCCGCGCGCTGCATCCGCCAGTTCGCGAGGTACGCCATCGGCGGCATGCCGAGAAGCGCGGCGAAGCGCTCCGCGAGGATGGTCCGCGACAGCCCCGCCTCGTGCGCGAGGTCGCCGACCGTCCAGGCCCGCGCAGGGTCGCGGTGCAAGAGCCGCAACGCCCGCCCGACCGCCGGGTCGCGCAGACCGGCGAACCAGCCATCGGCGCCGGCGGGCACGGCCGCGGCGTATCGGCGGACGACCTCGGTGAAGATCAGCTCGCTCAGCTTCACCAACACGCCGCTGCTGCCTGCGCCCTCCGCGCCGGTCTCGCGCGCCGCGGCGCAGATCAACTGCCCGAGGAAGCCGTCGCCGCTGAAAAAGCGGTCGGGGACGTGGATCACACGCGGCAGGGCCGCGATCAGCGGATTGAACGGCGTAACATCGCAGCCGAGAAAGCCGCAGAGCAGTCGCGTCTCGCCTCGCGCGCCGCCGCGAAAGTCGATGTGGAAGGGCAGCGACCGCCCACGCGCGACCTCGTCGAAGGCCGCGAGGCTCGGCTCCGCGTCGAGTCCCGGGTCGCTCGAGAGGACGTGCGTGTCGCCATGCGGGAACACCACGACGCTCCCCGGCGCCAGCGCGATCGGCGGGCCGTCGGGGTTCGTCAGCCGCGTTCAGCACGTCCCCTCCACGACCACGTGGTACTCGATGACGTGCTGCGCATACAACGGTCGGCGCGATGCTCTCCTTGGGCGGCGCGGCGGCGACCCATGGCCTCGTGGCGTCGACCTCGAAGAAGATCGCGCCCGACAGGCGGACGCTGCGCAGCATCTCCGACAGGAAGTCGTGGTCGGTCACGCAATGTCCTCGCGCGGAACGAGTTCGGGCGAGCATACGGGGCGCCGGTCGAAGCGTCGTGCGGACCCGGACGGCTCGGAACCGAAAGAATGCCACCATGAACGAAGTACGCCAGTATTTTCGCATTTACGAGCGACCAAAGACAGTCTTGGTTCACGCTGGGTAAGCTCCCACGCGGCGAAGGTCGTGATGCCGCACATGCGAGGGACAACGCGTTCGACGTCCCGCGGCTTCCGCGCGGAGGTCTGGCCGTTGCCTTCCTGAAGCGACTGGGGCTCCAAGCCCGGCATCGCAGGTGCCGGCGCGCCTGCACAGCCCTTCTAGCTTGACGGGCGGCGCAACGGAGCAGGTAGCTGTCGGGACACGAGACACGAATGTCGTGAGGGGCGCATGACACCAGATGTGACGAGGCGCATGTTTTGCGGCCTCTCGGCCTTCCCGATCACGCCGGCGCACTCCGACGGGCGCGTCGATGTCGACCGGCTCGGGCGCCTCTTGTCGCGCCTTCTGGATGCGGGTGTCGACTCGGTGGGCCTGCTCGGCAGTACGGGCACCTACGCCTATCTCGCGCGCGCGGAGCGTCGGCGCGCGGTCGAGGCCGCGGTCGAGTGCCTGTCCGGCCGGGTGCCGCTGATCGTCGGCGTGGGCGCGCTGCGAACCGACGAGGCGGAGGCCTTGGCACGCGATGCCGAGGAGGCCGGCGCGGATGGCCTGCTGCTCGCCCCCGTCTCCTATACGCCGCTGCTTGAAGGGGAGGTCTGTCAGCACTTCCGGGCGGTCGCGCAGGCGAGCGGCCTGCCGCTCTGCATCTACAACAACCCCTCGACCACGCACTTCGCCTTCGACGCAGACCTCATCGCGCGGCTGGCGGAGACGCCCGGGATCGTTGCGCTGAAGAACCCCGCCGGGCCGCCGGATGATGTTGCGGCCGAGATCCGGGCCCTTCGCGCGAGGCTGCCGGACGGCTTCTCCATAGGCTACAGCGGGGACTGGAACTGCGCGGCAGCGCTGCTGGCAGGCGGTGATGCCTGGTACAGCGTGGTCGCGGGCCTTCTGCCAAGGCCGGCGCTGGCGCTGGCGCGCGCCGCCCAAGCGGACGATCGCAGCGAGGTCGCGCGTCTCGACGCGCTCTTCGCGCCGCTCTGGGAGCTCTTCCGGGAGTTCGGCAGCCTGCGCGTGATGTACGCCGCCGCGGAGCTTCTCGGCGTCTCTGACCTGCCCCTGCCGCGGCCGATCCTGCCCCTGTCTGCCGCGAACCGCGAACGGGTGAGCTTCGCCCTCGAGCCGCTTGCGCCGGGCGGCGCGTAGAGCGGTTCCCGGGAAGGGAAAGGCCCCGCGCGAACTGCCGCTTGAACGGCCCGCGTGTAAAGCGGGGCCGCATCGGCGGCCCCGCTGGTCTGTCCGGCGATCATCAAATGCCGGAGCTCAGTGCGAGTGGAAATCCTTGGCCTCGGGGGTCAGGACGATGGTGTTGATCGTCAGGCCCGCGTCCTTGAAGGTGTCGATGCTGCCCGTCTTCTCGCCGGTTTGAAGGTCGATGACGGAGATCGACCCGTCGTTCATGCCGTCGATGTTTAAGAGGCTGTTCTGCACGTAGGCGCGGCTGCCGTCCTCCGAGAACACCAGGTGGTGGG
>CAYMRW010000425.1:0-2574 GCA_964392825.1 uncultured Rhodobacterales bacterium | reverse complement strand
GCACCGGCCACATCGGCATCTTGACCGCGAACGAGGCGAAGAAGGCGAGCCAAAGAAGCGTCTGGAAGCCCCCGGCGATCTCGAGCCCGAGGAACGGGATGGCGACCGACGGGAACTCGTGGGCGAGGAGCATCGGGATGTCGGTGGTGTCGGCCTGCACGGCCATGGCGATCATCGCCACCAGCATCAGCACCGAACCGAGGAACGTGTAGAGGAAGAACTTGAAGGCCGCGTAGATGCGTTCCTTGCCGCCCCAGATGCCGATGATCAGGAACATCGGGATCAGCCCGCCCTCGAAGAACAGGTAGAAGAGGACGAGGTCGAGGGCGCAGAAGACGCCGAGCATCAGCGTCTCGAGCGCCAGGAACGCGATCATGTACTCCTTGACGCGGGTCTCGACGCTCCAGCACGAGGCGATGGTGATCGGCATCAGGAACGTCGTCAGCATGACGAAGAGGATGCTGATGCCATCGACTCCGAGCTTGTAGGTGAGCCCCAGGATCCACGGCCGCTCCTCGACGAACTGGAAGCCGGTGTTCTGCGGGTCGAACTGGAAGAGGAGCGCCAGCGACACGACGAAGGTCGCGGTGGTGGCGATCATCGCCAGCCACTTGGCGTTGGTCTGTGCCGCCTCGTCGTCGCCGCGCAGGAACACCGCGAGGATCGCCGCCGCGACGAGCGGCAGGAAGATGATGATCGACAGGAGGCTGGTCATTCCGCCCCCCCGTAGAGCGTCATCCACGTGATCAGCACGGCGAGGCCGATCACCATGGCGAAGGCGTAGTGGAAGAGATAGCCCGACTGCGCCCGTCCCACGAGCCGCGTGAAGTACGGCACGACCCCCATGGCAAGGCCGTTGATGCCGCCGTCGATCACGTTGCCGTCGCCGCGCCGCCAGAGGAAGCGGCCGAGGCGACGGGCGCCGCGCACGAAGACGATGTCGTAGAGTTCGTCGAAATACCACTTGTTGAGGAGGAAGCGGTGCAGGTGCCGTTGGCTCGCGGCGATCTGGCCCGGAAGCTCGGGCCGGCGGATGTACATGGCCCACGCGAGCGAGAGGCCGACGAGCATGGCGACAAAGGGCGAGACCTTGACCCAGACGGGGGCATGGTGGGCGTCGTCCATCACGTGGTTCTCGGGCGCCATGTGGATCGCCCCGGCCCCCGGGGGGGCGGCCACCGCCGCGTGCTCGCCCTCGCCCGCGCCCTCGACCGGTTCGGTCACCGCCTCGGCCACCTCGCCGACGTCGCCCTCGGCGAGCTCTTCGAGCGCGCCCTCCTCGGCCTCCGCCGCGTGCTCGGCGACGGGGATGCCGAAGAACCGGTAGACGTCGTCGTGGGCACCGAAGAAGGCGTTGAACCACACCATCCCGGCGAGAACCGAGCCCGCCGCGAGAACGCCGAGAGGGGCCAGCATGGTCATCGGGCTCTCGTGGGCGTGCTCGTGCGTCTTCCTCGATCCGCGCGGCTCACCGAAGAAGGTCAGGAAGATCAGCCGCCATGAGTAGAACGAGGTCATCGCCGCCGCGATGACGAGGAGCCAGAAGGCGTAGTTCGCGGCCCCCGTGCCGCCGGCCCAGGCGCTCTCGATGATGGCGTCCTTCGACAGGAACCCGGCGAAGCCGATATGCGTGAGCGGAATCCCGACGCCGGTGATGGCGAGGGTTCCGATCACCATGGCCCAGAACGTGTAGGGGATCTTGTGGCGGAGCCCCCCGTAGTTCCGCATGTCCTGCTCGTGGTGCATCGCGTGGATGACGGAGCCCGCGCCGAGGAACAGCATCGCCTTGAAGAAGGCGTGAGTGAGGAGGTGGAACATCGCGGCCGAATAGACGCCGACGCCCGCGGCGACGAACATGTAGCCGAGCTGGCTGCACGTGGAGTACGCGATCACCCGCTTGATGTCGTTCTGCACCAGCCCGACGGTCGCCGCGAAGAACGCCGTCGAGGCGCCGATGAAGACGATCAGCGTCTTGGCCATCGGCGCGTACTCGATGACCGGCGACATCCGGCAGACCAGGAACACGCCCGCCGTCACCATGGTGGCTGCATGGATCAGCGCCGAGACCGGCGTCGGCCCCTCCATCGCGTCGGGAAGCCAGGTGTGCAGGAAGAGCTGCGCCGACTTCCCCATGGCACCGATGAAGAGGAGGATGGCGACGATCTCGACCGCGCTGGCCTCGAACCACAGGAACGACATCGTCTGTCCCGCGAGGTCCGGCATCGCCGCGAAGATGTCGTCGAAGCGGATCGAATCGACGAGGAAGAACAGCGCCGCGATGCCGAGGACGAAGCCGAAGTCGCCGACGCGGTTGACCACGAACGCCTTGATCGCCGCGGCGTTGGCGGAGGGCTTGCGGAAGTAGAAGCCGATCAGGAGGTAGGACGCGAGGCCCACCCCCTCCCAGCCGAAGAAGAGCTGGGCGAGGTTGTCGGCCGTCACCAGCATCAGCATGGCGAAGGTGAAGAACGAGAGGTACGCGAAGAAGCGCGGGCGGTAGCTCTCCCCCTCGTGGAAGTTCTCGTCGTGCGCCATGTAGCCGAACGAGTAGAGGTGGACGAGCGCCGAGACCGT
>CAYMRW010000424.1:0-2603 GCA_964392825.1 uncultured Rhodobacterales bacterium | reverse complement strand
CTCGCCGGCGCCTATCGTGCGGGGTCCGAACGGGCGCCGTCCCCGGCCCCGGGCGATGCGCCGGAACGCGCCCCGGTCCGGCGGGGCGGCGGCGTCACGGCAGCAGCGCCTCGGCCTCGGCGAAGCCCGCGAGATCGAAATCGAGGCGGAGGGGCTGCCGGTCGGCGCGCGCCACGGTCAGCGTCATCGTCTCGCCCGCGACCAGGGTCTCGAGCGCCCCGGCGCCGATCTCGGCCTCGGCGATGCAGCCGCGCGCGTCGCAGGTGAGGAACGGCGCCTCGATCAGGCTGGCGCCGTCGACCGACATTTCGATGCCGGCGGGCAGATGCACGCCCACCGGCACCGTGAAGACGCCCGCGAGGCCGCTCGCCCCCGCATCCCGCACGAAGGAGGCGGTGGCGACGCGCTGGCCGTCGCGGGTGAGGACGATGCTTTGCGAGAACTCGCAGTTCAGCACCCCGGCATCGACGCGGTTCGAACAGGTGACGAGCCAGAGCGTGCCCTCGCCCCCGGGGGCCGCCGGCGGCTCCGCCGGTGCCTGCGCCTGCGCCGCCATCGCCGCCGCGAGCGTCGCGCAGGCCAGCGTCCACGGTTTCAGTCGCGGCATCGGACGGCGCTTTCGCGGAATGCGGCGGGTCCCCCGCGCATCAGAACCGCATGCTGAGCGTCGCGGCCGCCCCGTGGGACGCGGAGTGGCTGCTGAAGGCGCCGCGGTAGCCGAGCTCGAGCCGGGCCCTCCGGTCGCGCGTCTCGATCACGAAGCCCGCGTCCACGCGGCCGAAGACCCGGTCGAACCCGGCGAAGTTCCGGAACCCGTCCGCCGAGCGCGGGGCTCCGATGAAGGCCGAGTCGATCGCCATCTCGTCGTCGCCGAACACCGTCAGGCCACCGCGCAGATAGGGGCTGAAGACGGTGTCGTTCGGCATCGCGAAGCGGCCGCCGACCTCGACGGACGGCGATGCGCTGAAGACCCAGTCGGTGGTCTCGCCGTTCTCCATGCCGAAGGCGCCGAGACCCGATTCGCGCGAGTCGTCCGAGACGACGCGGCTCAGGTCGAGCGCCAGCGAGGGCATGGCATAGACCCGCGCGTCGTCGCGCTCGAACCGGTAGGCCGCATCGAGCCGCAGGTTGGTCTGCGTCACCCGCTGCGTCGACGTCGCGGTGTCGAGTGCGAAGGAGGAGCCGTCCGGCAGGACGCCCGCCGCCCCGACGAAGCGCTCGTTGTGGAAGTTGCCGAAGCTGCCGGTGAGCGCGGCGCCGAGGGTCAGCGCCCCCTGCCGGCCCTCGACCCCGATGCCCAGATGGCCGCGGTCGGACTCGCTCGTGAACGAACCGCCGCTCGTCAGGTCCAGGGTCTCGTAGCCGGCCGCGAGCCTGAGGCTCCAGCGGTCGTCGATGGCGCGCTCGACCCCGCCCATGACGACGAAGCTGTCGCTCTCGAGACGCCGGAAGCCGTCGAACGGATCCTGCTCGAAGGCCTGGCCCTCGGTCGACAGCCACCAGCAGTGCCCGGGCGGCAGGTCGAGCCCGGCGGGCATGCGGCGGTCGCACTCGCCCATCGTGCGGGCGAAGCCCAGGCCCGAGAACAGCGTCGCGACGCGGTTGGCGGCATAGCCCTCGGTCGTCAGCCGGTCGATGATCTCGACCACCGCGTCGGGATCGGTCTGGTTGCCGACGAAGGCGAAGAGCGCGCCGAGCTCGGGCGCCCCGTCGGTGTCGAGGATCGAGTTGATATGGTCCCCGACCTCGCGCTGGTTGCGGGTCATGCCCGAGAGCGAGAAATCGGCGTTGGCGACGAGCTGGATCGAGCCCAGCACGATCTCGTAGTCGATGACCGCGGTGTCGACCACGACGGCGCCGTTGTCGGCCGAGGCGCCGCCGGTGTCGATGATGGTGAGCGGCAGCGCCCGCTCGAAAGTCAGGAGCGTCGGCTCGATGACACCGTCGACGGTGGCCGACCCGGTCGCGACGATGAGGTCGCTGCCGTCGCCCGCGGCACCGCTCTGCCGGAAGCTGACGTCGAGGAGGAAGCGGCTCGTCGGCGTCATCAAGAGCGAGCCGTCGAGGTCGGTGGTCTGCACCACGTTCCGGGTGACGACGAAGTCCCCCCGCCCCGCCCCCGGCCCGAGCTCGGGATTGGCCACCTCCCCGCCCGGGCGCATCTCCCCGGCGTTGGTGAGAAGGCCGCCGCCGAGGTCTACGGTCTCGTGCGTGACCAGCACGCCCTCGGCCGCATTGCGGAAGCTGTTGGCGCCGTCGCCCAGGTCGACGTTGCCGACCACGCCGCCGCTCGAGACGACGGCATCGCTGCCGGCGCTTCCGACCACGGCCCGGTCGCTCAGCGCGAAGAGGAAGCTCTGCGTGCCGAGCGCGATGTCGTTGGCCGCGCCGCCGTCGAGGACGATGCCCGCGCCGTCGTCGCCGGCGCCGCCCTTGATGACCCCGTCGAGCGCGACCGAGATGGGGTCGCCGCCCCCTGCCCCGTCCGACTGCGCGAAGATCGCGACGCCGCCCTCGGCATCGGCGATGACGTTGCCGAGGCTCGCCAGTGCGATCGGTCCGCCGGCACCGTCGCCGCCGGCCGCGCCGCCGAAGGCGTCGCC
>CAYMRW010000423.1:0-2603 GCA_964392825.1 uncultured Rhodobacterales bacterium | reverse complement strand
GCACCCTGCGACGGATGCTGCCCGGTCCGACCCGCATCGAGCCGCCGGCGCAACCGAAGGACCGGCTGCCGGCCGTCCTTGCCGCGACCGTCGTCGCCGCGGCAGTCGTCACTGGAAGCGTCCTCGGCCTCGACGCACGCCGCGCCGCCACCGCGATGCCGGCGCCCGCCGAGACGGCGGTCGGCGCCGAGGCCGTCGGAGCGGCCGATGCCGGATCGTGGGCGGTCGAAGGCGGGTCGCTCGCCATCACGGTGCGCCAGCTCGGCAGCGAGATCACGGGGTCGTTCGCGGCCTGGGACGCCGACATCACCTTCGACGAGACGGCCGAGGGCGAGGTGATGGGCGAGGTCGAGGTCCGCGTCGGGATCGCCAGCCTGACGCTCGGTTCCGTCACCGACCAGGCGCTCGCCACAGAGTTCCTGGCCTCGGGGGAGCACCCGCAGGCGCGCTTCGTCGCCGGCATCGTCCGCACCGGGGAGGGCTACGTCGCCGACGGCACGCTCGACCTGCGGGGCAGCACGATCGACGTGCGCCTTCCCTTCGAACTTGTGATCGAAGACGACACCGCCCGCATGACCGGCACGCTGCCGCTCGACCGGCGCGACTTCGGCATCGGCATGTCCTATCCGGACGAGGCGACCGTGGGCCACACGGTCGAGGTCGCCGTCGAACTGACGGCGCGACGGGCGGGGTGACGCTTGAGGCGCAATCTCCTCTCTCGCGACCCTTCCTCAACCCTGGCCGGGTGGCGTAGGCTTTCTCCGGGAACCGGGAGGAACCGACATGAGAGCTCTGACCATCGTCGCCGTCACGGCAATCGTCTCGACCGGGGAACCGGCCACGGCGCAGTTCGTGCCGTCGGAGGAGTCGCTGGAGGGGCTCTACCGGGGTGAGGCCTACTCCCCCTACGCCCGTCGCGACTTTCCGAGCAGGGTCCTCTGGGGCGACACGCACCTGCACACGGCTCTGTCTCTAGACGCCGGGCTCTTCGGCAACACGCTGGGGCTCGACGAGGCCTACCGCTTCGCGCGCGGCGAGGAGGTGACCTCCGCCACCGGCCTGCCGGTGCGGCTCGCCCGCCCGCTTGACTGGCTGGCGGTCACCGACCACTCCGACATGATGGGTTTCGCGACGGACATGTTCGCCGGCGCGCCGGCCATACTGGCCTCCGGGCAGGGGCGTCAGTGGTACGAGATGTTGCAGCAGGGCGGCGACGCGGCGGCGGCGGCGGCACTCGAACTGATCGGAAGTTTCTCCCAGAAGACGCTCGATCCTGAACTCGTGGCGGCCTACCTGCCCGGGTCAAGCGTCTACGATGGTGTCTGGCAGGACGTCATCGATGCCGCCGAGCGCTACGACGACCCCGGCGTCTTCACCACCTTCATCGCCTACGAGTGGACGTCGCTCGTCGACGGCAACAACCTGCATCGCAACGTCATTCTTCGCGACGGCGCCCGTCGCGCCGAGCAGGTCGTCCCGCTCACCACGCAGCCGCCGGTCGGCACCACCGATCCGCTCGATCTGTACGCCTGGCTCCAGCAATACGAGGACGTGACCGGCGGCCAGGCCCTTGCGCTTGCCCACAACGGCAATCTGTCGAACGGGATCATGTTTCCCGTCGACGCCCAGTACACCGGCGCCGCGATAGACGAGAATTATGTCACGCTGCGCAACCGTTGGGAGCCGCTCTATGAGGTCACCCAGATCAAGGGGGACGGCGAGACCCATCCGATTCTCAGCCCGGAGGACGAGTTCGCCGACTACGAGACATGGGACGCAGGCAACCTGGACCTCTCCGAGGCCAAGACCGAGGACATGCTGCAGTACGAATATGCCCGCGAAGCGCTGAAGAACGGCATGGCGCTCGAGGAGCGGCTTGGTACCAACCCCTACAAGTTCGGCATGGTCGGCTCGACCGACAGCCATACCTCGCTCGCGACCGCGGACGAGGACAACTACTGGGGCAAGGCGGCGAGCGCCGAGCCGTCCCTGACGCGCGCGATGCACCCGTTCGCCGAGACCGAGAACGGCGTGTTCCCCGGCTGGTCGCTCGTCGCCTCCGGCTACACCGGCGTCTGGGCCACCGAGAACACGCGAGAAGCGATCTGGGACGCGATGGCGCGCAAGGAGGTCTACGCCACCACTGGTCCGCGCATGATGGTGCGCCTGTTCGGCGGCTGGGACTTCACCGAGGACGACCTGCGCGGACGGCAGCCGGCGTTCCGCGGTTATGCCGACGGGGTGCCGATGGGCGGCGACCTGCGCCCCGCGCCCGAGGGGGCCGAGGCACCGACGCTGATGGTCTACGCCCTCCGCGACCCGATCGGCGCGAATCTCGATCGGATCCAGATCGTCAAGGGCTGGCGGACGGCGGACGGGACCCTCGAGGAGCAGGTCTACGACGTCGCCTGGTCGGGCGAGCGCGAACCCGGCGCCGACGGAAACCTGCCGCCGGTCGGCGATACCGTCGATCTGGAAGCGGCAAGCTGGACCAACACGATCGGGGCCGCCGAACTGGCCGCGGTCTGGACCGATCCTGACTTCGATCCGACGGCGCGCGCCTTCTACTACGCGCGGGTCCTCGAGATCCCGACGCCGCGCTG
>CAYMRW010000422.1:0-2625 GCA_964392825.1 uncultured Rhodobacterales bacterium | reverse complement strand
CCGCCATCGGCGCCTTCCACGGCTGGCTCGTGGGGTACCTGTCGATCCCGGCCTTCATCGTCACGCTGGGCGGCCTGCTCGTCTGGCGCAACGTCGCCTGGTACCTGACGAACGGCCAGACGATCGGCCCCCTTGACGAGACGTTCCTCCTGTTCGGCGGCATCGGCGGCACCCTTGGCGAGACCTGGAGCTGGATTCTCGGGCTCGCCGCCGTCCTCGCGGCGTGGCTCGCGATCTGGAACGCCCGTCGCGCCAAGATCGCGCACGAGTTCCCGGTCAAGCCGCTCTGGGCCGAGGCCGCGGTGATGGCGATCGGCGCCGTCCTGATTCTCGGCTTCGTCTGGCTCCTCAACAGCTACGACATCCCGCGGCCGCGGCTCGAGCGCATCTTCGAGGCACGCGGCGAGACGCTGCCCGAGGGCTATACCGCGGGCTACGGCGTCCCCTACTCCGTGCTGCTCCTCATCGCGGTCGCCGTCGTGATGACGCTCATCGCCAAGCGCACGCGGCTTGGGCGCTACATCTTCGCGACCGGCGGCAACCCGGACGCCGCCGAGCTCTCGGGGATCAACACACGCCTCCTCACGGTCAAGGTCTTCGCCATCATGGGCGCCCTCTGCGCGCTGGCCGCGCTCGTCGCCTCGGCGCGGCTGTCGTTCCATTCCAACGACATCGGCACGCTCGACGAGCTGCGCGTGATCGCCGCCGCGGTGATCGGCGGCACCGCGCTCTCGGGCGGCATCGGCACCATCCACGGCGCCATCCTCGGCGCCCTCATCATGCAGTCGCTGCAATCCGGCATGGCCATGGTCGGCGTCGACGCGCCGTTCCAGAACATCGTCGTCGGCGGCGTGCTGGTGGTCGCGGTCCTCGTCGACATCATCTACCGCCGCCGCACGGGGGCCAAGTGATGCCCCTCGACCGGACCGGCACCCCGCTCGTCGAACTGCGCGACATCTCCATCGCCTTCGGCGGCGTCAAGGCCGTCGACCATGTCACCGTCGACCTCTACCCGGGCGAGGTCGTGGGTCTCCTCGGCCACAACGGCGCCGGCAAGTCGACGCTGATCAAGTGCCTTTCGGGCGCCTATCAGGCCCACTCGGGCGAGATCTGGATCAGCGGCGAGCGCGCGACGATCAGCAATCCCCGGGACGCGCGCCGCTACAACATCGAGACGATCTACCAGACCCTCGCGCTCGCCGACAATCTCGACGCCGCCTCGAACCTGTTTCTCGGCCGCGAGATCACGACGGCGATGGGCTTCGTCAACGACGCCGCGCAGGAGGCCGAGACGCGCAAGATCATGGGTCGCCTCAATCCCAACTTCCGCAAGTTCGAGGCCCCCGTCGCTGCCCTCTCGGGCGGTCAGCGGCAGTCCGTCGCCATCTCCCGCGCCGTCTACTTCAACGCCCGCATCCTGATCATGGACGAGCCCACCGCGGCGCTCGGCGTCCAGGAGACGAAGATGGTCGCCGACCTCATCCAGGAACTGAAGAAGCAAGGCATCGGCATCTTCCTCATAGACCACGACATCCATCAGGTGATGGCGATGTGCGACCGGGCGAGCGTGATGAAGAACGGCGAACTCGTCGGCACGGTCAAAGTGGCCGACGTGACCGAGGACGACATCCTCGGCATGATCATCCTCGGGAAGATGCCCGAACGCGCGGCCTGATGTATCTCGGCCTCGATCTCGGCACGTCGGGGCTCAAGGCCCTCCTGATCGACGACGACGAGCGCGCGGTGGGGGAGGCGACGGCGCCCCTCGCGGTCTCCCGCCCGCATCCGGGCTGGTCGGAGCAGGACCCAGCCCATTGGATCGCGGCCGCGGAGGCGGCGCTCGACCACCTGGCCGAGGCACACGATCTTGCCGGCGTCGAGGGGATCGGCCTCTCCGGGCAGATGCACGGCGCCACGCTTCTCGACGCGTCGGACGCGCCGCTCCGCCCCTGCATCCTCTGGAACGACACCCGCGCTGCGGCGGAGGCGGCGGAGATGGACGCCGACCCCGAGTGGCGCGCGATCAGCGGCAATATCGTGTTCCCGGGCTTTACCGCGCCCAAGGTGCAGTGGGTGCGCAACAACGAACCCGAGATCGCCGCACGGATCGCGAGCGTGCTGCTGCCCAAGGACTATCTGCGCCTCTGGCTGACCGGCCGCCATGTGGGCGAGATGTCGGACGCCGCGGGCACTTCGTGGCTCGACACCGGCGCCCGCGACTGGTCCGAGGCGCTGCTCCAGAAGAGCGGCCTCGGGCGCGAGCACATGGCGGTCCTGGTCGAGGGTGCGGCGGCCTCGGGCGGCCTGCGCCGCGAACTGGCGACGCGCTGGGGCCTGAAGCCCGGCACCGTCGTCGCCGGCGGCGGCGGCGACAACGCCGCCTCGGGCGTCGGCGCGGGCGTCGTGACGGAGGGGACGGCGTTCCTGTCGCTCGGCACCTCGGGCGTCCTCTTCGCCGCCACCGACGGCTACCGGCCGCAGCCGGAGGCCGCGGTCCACACCTTCTGCCACGCGCTGCCGGCCAAGTGGCACCAGATGGGGGTGATCCTCGCCGCCACGGACGCGCTCAACTGGTACGCCCGCCTCGTCGGGCGCGATGCCGCGGACCTCACAGCGGGGCTCGGA
>CAYMRW010000421.1:0-2633 GCA_964392825.1 uncultured Rhodobacterales bacterium | reverse complement strand
GTCATGTCGGCGGTGTCCTCGGTCAGGACGCCGGGCGTGTTGGCGACGAGGATGCCGCGTTGCCGCGCCGTGGCGACGTCGATGTGGTCGACCCCGGCGCCGTAGTTGGCGATGAGCTTCAGCCGGTCGCCCGCTTGCCCGAGAAGGCCCGCGTCGATATTGTCGGTGATGGTCGGCACCAGAACGTCGGCCTGTCGGATCGCCGCCGCCAACGCCTCCCGCGGCATCGGCGCGTCGTCGGGGCTGAGACGGGCGTCGAAGAGCTCCATCATCCGCGTCTCGACCGCCTCCGGCAGGCGTCGCGTGGCGATCACAGTCAGGCGTGAGGTGGGCATCGTCGCTCCCCCGCTCCCTTTTCCCGGCCCCGGTCGGCTGGCAAGGTGTCAAGGAACGGGGCGGCGCACAAGGCGCGACCCCGAAAGGAGGACGGCGGAGCTTGCGGGGAACGGCGGCGCGAACGATCCGGGTGGCGGCCCTTGCCGCGGCGCTTGCCGCGCCCGCATTCGGCGCGGCGCAGGAGGCGGCCCCGGCGACGGACGCGGTGGTTGCCGCGTCGCCGCGGGGTTCGGTCACCAACCTGCCGCTGCCGCGCTACGTGTCGCTGAAGGCCGGAGAGGGCAATGTCCGCCGCGGCCCCTCGCTCAGCCATCGCATCGACTGGGTGTTCGTCCGCCGCGACATGCCGCTCGAGGTGACGGGGGAGTACGGGCACTGGCGCCGCGTCCGCGACCGCGACGGCGCCGGCGGCTGGATCCACTACTCGCTGCTCTCGGGTGTGCGCACGGTGGTCGTCACGGAGCCCCTCGTCGCGATGCGGGCGCGCCCGGCGGCCGACGCCCCCCTGGTCGCGCGGGCCGAGGCGGGCGTGGTGGCGCGACTCGGCGCCTGCGAGCCCGCATGGTGCCGCATCGCCGCGGGCCGCCATCGCGGGTGGGTCGAAAAGACCGCGCTCTGGGGCGTGGCGGCGGACGAGCTGCGCGACTGAACCTTTGCCCCCATGGCGCTGTTTCGGCCGGGGCACAGACGCCGCCGTCGCCGCATCATGGCCGGGCATGACGCCGCGCAAGCGCACGCCGGACCCGGGACAGCGACGCCGCCCGTCTGCTCCGCCGGCGTCAGGCGACGCGCGCCCTTTTCCATTCGCAGTCCCCCATCACCTCCAAGGTCCGACAGAACGTCGAGGAGAAACCAGCACATTCCGGGGTTCGACCGCCGCGTATGCGCGCGATGGATGGTCGGAGCGGCGTTGGCGTGCGGAAGAGTCTCGCCCGCACGTCGCCCTTGTCGGCAATAGGGGCGCGGAGGGTCGAAGGCGATGGCCGCCATGTCCGGATGGCACCCGAAGACCTGCGCCGCCGTCCGCCGCGCGGGTGACCGACGATGAGGTCGAGGGCTCCGTGAAGCAGGTCCTCCGGCCGGTTCGTCCACGCGCATGAGGCCCGGCCAGCAGATCCTTGGGTGGTCGTGCGCCACGACGGTCGGCCAGGGTTTTCGCATCCCCGACTGCACGGGGCCTTGAGGTCCGCATCGCATCCACCCTTGCTCACCCCCGGTATCACCGGCGTCACGTCGCGCTGCAAAGGGGCGACGGCGCCCGATATGTGCCTACCTCGGCAGCGCAAGGGGGCGGTGCGCACCAGGCTTCCGGCGTTCATGCCGGACTCGTGGGGCCGCACGATGCACTGCTGCATACGCCTGGGGACGATGTCCGCCCGCGGCGCGGATTGGCCCGTCGCGCGGAACGGTCAGGGCCCGGCGTTGTCTTGGCGTCGCCGGCGCCTGCGTTCCTGTCGTTTTCGCGCGCGACCGGGTCGGGGCGGGGTGGTCGGAGTGGGTCCGCGTCGACGGGATGTTCCGGCCAGCATGGAGGAGGGGCGATGCGAACTCATGTGCGTGCGCTCGTCGTGGGCGGCGGGGCCGTCGGGGCCGGGATCGCCTATGCCCTGGCGCGGGCCGGCTGGAGCGACGTCCTGCTGGTCGAGCGCGACGAGCTGACCTCGGGCTCGACCTGGCACGCGGCGGGCCTGTTGCCGTACTTCAACATGAGCTACGCGACGACGCACATCCACGACCACTCGATCCGGCTCTACAAGGCTCTGGAGGCAGAGACGGGGCTGAACCCCGGCTTCTCCGTCGTTGGCAACCTGCGCATGGCGCAGACGCGGGCGCGGATGGACGAGTACATGCTCTACGCATCCACCGCCGAGACCTGCGGCGTGCCCTACGAGTGGCTGTCGCCCGCCGACATCGCGGAGCGCTGGCCTCTGGTTCGCACCGAGGATCTCGTGGGGGCGATCTTCCACCCGACCGACGGCTACATCAATCCGGCCGACGTGACGCAGGCGCTGGCGCGGGGGGCGCGGAACCGGGGCGTGGCGATCGAGCGCAGGTGGCAGGTCGACGGCTATCGGTGGACCGGCGACGCCTGGGTGGTGACGCTGACCAAGATGATCGAACGCGGCGGCAACCTCGTTTCGTCCGACGAGCGGATCGAGGTGACCGCCGACCACGTGGTGACCGCGACCGGCAATCACGCGCAGCGCACGGCGCGCCTCCTCGGCATCAAGATCCCCGCGATTCCGGTGGAGCACCAGTACATCGTCACCGAGCCCGACCCGGCCCTGCGCGCTTAT
>CAYMRW010000420.1:0-2639 GCA_964392825.1 uncultured Rhodobacterales bacterium | reverse complement strand
ACAACCTCTCGTTCGAGGAGCTGATCGGCCAGATCAACCGCAACACCCGCCTGATCGCCGCAGGCGCCATCGAGACCGAGGCGAGCCGCGTGGTGCTGACCGTGCCGGGCCTGATCGAGGACGTGGGCGACGTCATGGACCTGCCGGTGAAGGTGCGTGGCGACGCCGTCGTCACCTTCGGCGACGTCGCCACGATCCGCCGCACCTACGAGGACCCGTCGAGCTTTGCCCGCATCGACGGGCAGCCGGCGCTGGCGCTCGAGATCAAGAAGCGCGTCGGCGCCAACATCATCGACACCGTCGCCGCGGTGAAGGCGGTGATCGCGGAGGAGCGTCAGGCCTGGCCCGGCAGCCTCGACGTCACCTACCTGCAGGACCAGAGCGAGCAGGTGCAGGAGGCGCTCTCGGACCTCGAGGCGAACGTTCTGACGGCGATCATCCTGGTCATGGTGGTCATCGTCTGGGCGCTCGGGCTGCGCTCGTCGGTCCTCGTCGGGCTGGCGATCCCGGGGGCGTTCCTGTCCGGCGTCGCGGCGCTCTGGGCGCTCGGCTACACCATGAACATCGTCGTGCTCTTCAGCCTGATCCTGGTCGTCGGGATGCTGGTGGACGGCGCCATCGTCACGGCCGAGCTCGCCGACCGCCGCCTGCAGGAGGGCGACGATCCGAAGACCGCCTACGCCCATGCGGCCAAGCGGATGGCCTGGCCGATCATCGCCTCGACGGCGACGACGCTCAGCGTGTTCTTCCCCCTGCTCTTCTGGCAGGGCGTCGTCGGCGAGTTCATGAAGTTCATGCCGATCACCGTGATCCTGACGCTGGGGGCGTCGCTGCTCATGGCGCTCGTCTTCATCCCGGTCCTCGGCGGCATCATCGGCCGGCGGCAGCCGATGTCGGCGCGCGACCGGCGCTTCCTCGACGAGACGGAGCGGGGCGACCCGCGGCGCCTCGGCGGCTTCACCGGCGCCTATGTCCGGGCGCTCGAATGGGCGGTGCTGCGGCCGCTCGCGACCCTGCTCTTCGCGCTGGCGCTGCTCCTCGGCGCGTTCGGCGCCTACGCGCAGTTCGGCACCGGCGTCGCGTTCTTTCCGCAGGTCGAGCCCGACTTCATGCAGGTGACGGTGCGGTCGCGCGACAACTTCTCGATCTACGAGCGCGACCGGCTGGTCCGCGCGGTCGAGGAGCGGCTCCTCGCCTACGACGAGATCGCCTCGGCCTACGCCCGCACCAGCGCCGACCCGCAGGGCGACGAGGAGGTCATCGGCACCCTCCAGCTCGAGCTCACCGAATGGGACGAGCGGCGCACGGCGGAGACGATCGGCGCCGAGATCCGCGCCGAGATGGCGCAGATCCCCGGCATCGACGTGCAGGTCGAGACGCAGTCGAACGGCCCCTCCGCCGGCAAGCCCGTGAACCTCCGGATTCGCTCGCGCGACCCCGCGACGCAGGAGGCGGCGGTCGAGACGGCGCTCGCCGCGATGCGGCGGTTGGGCGGCTTCACGGACGTGACCGACACCCGGCCCTTGCCGGGGGTGGAGTGGCGGGTGCGGCTCGACCGGTCCGAGGCCGCCCGCTTCGGCGCCGACGTCTCGCTGCTCGGACAGGCGGTGCAGCTCCTGACCCAAGGGATCACCGTCGCCGACTACCGCCCGAGCGACGCCGAGGGGCCGGTGGACATCCGCGTCCGCTTTCCCGCCTCCGAGCGCACCCTGCAGGAGCTCCAGACGCTGCGCGTGCGAACGGCCGCCGGCCTGATCCCGGTCTCGAACTTCGTCACCTTCGATCCGGCAACGCGCACCGGAACCATCCGGCGGATCGACCAGCAGCGGGTCGTCTCCGTGGAGGCGAACGTCGCGCCGGGGCTTCTGGTAAACGATCAGGTCGCGGCGCTCCGGCAGGCGCTCGCGGCGGCGGACATGCCCGCGAGCGTCTCCTGGTCGTTCGCCGGCGAGGCCGAGGACCAGGCCGACGCGACGCGGTTCCTGGCCGCCGCCTTCCTCAGCGCGATCGGGCTGATGTTCGCGACCCTGCTCCTGCAGTTCAACAGCTTCTACCAAGCGCTTGTGGTGATGTCGGCCATCGTCTTCTCGATCGCCGGCGTGCTCCTCGGTCTCCTGGTGACCGGGCGGCCGTTCGGCGTGGTGATGGGCGGGATCGGGGTGATCGCGCTCGCCGGGATCGTGGTCAACAACAACATCGTGCTGATCGACACGTACAACGACCTCAAACGCTCGGGCCAGGCGCCGTTCGAGGCCGTGCTGCGCACCGGGGCGCTGCGGCTCCGGCCGGTGGTGCTCACGTCGGTCACGACGGCGCTCGGGCTGATGCCCATGGTCATCGGGCTCAACATCGACTTCTTTGCGCGCACCATCGTCTACGGGGCGCCGTCGACCCAATGGTGGACCGAGCTGTCGTCGGCGATCGCCGGCGGCCTCGTCGTGGCCACGGCGCTCACGCTCCTCGTCACGCCGGCGATGCTGATGCTGCGCGACGGCCGTCCGACCGTCGCCACACGAGCCCGCTCAGCCCCCGCCTGATGCCGACGCCTCCCGCGCGCGGGGTCGCGGACGGCGGGCGGGATCGGACGGACGACACCGGACGGCCGAGGTCGATCGGTCGGCGCGAGCCGCGGCGCCGCG
>CAYMRW010000419.1:0-2651 GCA_964392825.1 uncultured Rhodobacterales bacterium | reverse complement strand
TCAACCGCTTCGTCAGCCCGGCGATGCTGAGCTGGCAGACCAGCGGCGAGCTCATGGTCATCGTCATCCTGGGCGGCGTCGGACGGCTTGCCGGGCCGGTCGCGGGCGCCATCGTCCTGGTGGCGCTCGAGCACCTCCTCGGCGGGGTCAGCGACTACTGGCAGTTCTGGTTCGGGGCGCTGCTCCTTGCCGTCGTCGTGTTCGCGCGGGGCGGCGTCGTCGGCGCGCTGGCGGGCCGCGATGGCTGAGCCGGTGCTGCGGGTCGACGTGGTGCGCAAGCGCTACGGCGCCCTCGCCGCCGTCGACGGGGTGTCCTTGACGGTTGCACCGGGCGAGATCCACGCCCTGATCGGCCCGAACGGGGCGGGGAAGTCGACCCTGATCCGGATCGTCGCGGGGGAGATCGTGCCGGATGCGGGGCGCGTCGCGTTCCGCGGGCGTGACGTCACGCATCTCGACGTGGCGGGGCGGGCCCGCATGGGGCTCGCCCGCACCTTTCAGGTGTCCTCGGTGATCCCGGACTTCACCGTGGCCGAGAACCTGGCGCTGGCGCGGGTCGGCGCTTCGGGGCGGGTCTTCGGCTTTCTCGCCGGGGCCATGCGGGACCGCGCGACGGCGGAGGCCGCCGGGGCTCAGGCCGAAGTCGCGGGCCTCGCCGGCCGGCTGAGCGTGCGCGCGGAGGCGCTGAGCCACGGCGAGCGGCGGCGGCTCGAGATTGCCATGGCGCTGGCGCTCGAGCCGCGGCTCCTGCTGCTCGATGAGCCGATGGCGGGCCTCGGCGCCGAGGCGGCCGCGGCGTTCGGCACACGCCTCGCGGCGCTGAAGGCGCGGGTGCCGATCCTGCTCGTCGAGCACGACATGGACGCGGTGTTCTGCCTCTCCGACCGGATCAGCGTGCTTGCCGAGGGGCGGGTGATCGCGGCAGGCGCGCCTGCCGAGATCCGCCGCGACGCCGCCGTGCGCCGCGTCTATCTCGGGGCGGGGGAATGACCCTGCTCGAGGTGGCGGACCTGACCGCGCGCTACGGCGCGACGCCGGCGCTGCACGGGGTGAGCCTCGATGTCGCCGAGGGCGAGGCAGTGGCGCTCATGGGGCGCAACGGCATGGGCAAGACGACGACCATCCGCAGCGTCATGCGCATGATCCCGTCGGCGGGGCGGCTGACGTTCGACGGGGTCGACCTGCACCGCCTGCCGTCGCACCGGGCGGCGCGCCTCGGCCTTGGTCTGGTGCCCGAGGGACGGCGCTGCTTCGGGCCGCTGACGGTGTGGGAGAACCTGATCGCGGCGGCGCGCCCCGGGCCCTGGGGCTGGGCGGAGGTCGCGGACCTGTTCCCGCGGCTCGCCGAGCGGCGGGGGCAGGCGGCGGCGACGCTTTCGGGCGGCGAGCAACAGATGCTGACGATCGCCCGGGCGCTCATGACCAACCCGCGGCTCCTGCTTCTCGACGAGGCGACCGAAGGGCTCGCCCCGATCGTCCGGCAGGAGATCTGGGGGGCGATCGCGAGGCTGAAGCGGACCGGGCTGTCGTTGCTGATCGTCGACGCCTCGCTGGACGAATTGCGGGGCGTGGCCGACCGTGCCGTCGTGCTGGAGCGGGGTCGCGACATCTGGCGCGGGCCGATGGACGCCCTGACGCCGGAGGCGGCGGCGCGATATCTCGGCGTGTGAACGCCGCCCCGCGACGCAGCCCGGGCACGGGCGGTCGGCCGGCGGCGAACGGGGACCGGCGGCATCGCCGCTCCGCGCGCCGAACGGCCGCCATCACGGATCGCCGCATGGTCTGCTCCCCTCCGGTCCCTCGATCATTCTGAGAGTCCTTGCACAGCCTGTTCGTTGGGTCGTCGGTAGCGGCCGATCGGCGGAGACTTTGATCGATCGCAGCCGGTCGGCCGCGGCGAGATTTCGCGCCTCGGCCGGGGTTGGTCCGCCGTGGGCGGAGTGCGGCCTAGCGGTGTTGAAGTCACGTCGCCAGTTTTCGATGACCGCGCAGGCCTCGGGAGCCGAAGACCTCCTCGTTCAAGCATTCATCCCGGAAGCGGGCGTTGAAGCTCTCGACGAAGGCGTTCTGCTGCGGCTTGCCGGGCGCGATGCCGGTGCGGTTCATCCAGTCGAGCACGGCGCGCGAGGTGAGCTCGGTGCCGTTATCGGAGACGATCATCGGTCGCGCGCGGGTCGCGTGAGGGGCGACCCGCGCGTGCAGATCGATCTGCCGCTCGCCCCTTCTGCGACCGGTAGAGTGATCGCGCGGCCGCTCACCGGGGCGTGCCGCCGGCCGCCGCGGGGTGCGGCGACGAGGCTCGCGAGCCGTTACCCCGCGGTCTCAGAACTGCGGCGCGTAGCCGGTGATGAGCTGGCGAAGGCCGAGGGCGGCGCCGGCGAAGATCGCGGCGACGGTGAGCGGCGCGCCGTAGCTGAGAAGCGCGAAGGCCGAGAGGCCCTGTCCGACGGTGCAGCCCATGGCGACGACGGCGCCGGTCCCCATCAGCGCCGCGCCGGCGAGCTGCCGACGCAGCTCGCGCGGATCGTCGCACGCTTCCCACCGGAACCGGTCGCCGCCACGCGCGCCGAGGAAAGCGCCCCCGAGGACACCCGCGACCGAGCCCACGCCGAACGAGATGGACGACCCCGACGCAGTCATCAGGTAGAGGA
>CAYMRW010000418.1:0-2663 GCA_964392825.1 uncultured Rhodobacterales bacterium | reverse complement strand
TCGAGAACTACTTCACCGTGCAGGAGCGGTCGGACTACTTCCGGCACTTCTGGAACTCGGTCGTGATCTCGCTCGGCTCGACGCTGATCGGGCTCCTGATCGCCGTGCCCGCGGCCTGGGCCATGGCGTTCGTGCCGAGCAAGAACACCAAGAACGTCCTGATGTGGATGCTGTCGACGAAGATGCTGCCGCCGGTCGGCGTCCTCGTTCCGATCTACCTGATCTTCCGCGATGCGGGGCTGCTGGACACCCGTATCGGGCTGGTGATCGTGCTGACGCTCATCAATCTGCCGATCATCGTCTGGATGCTCTACACCTACTTCCGCGAGATCCCGGGCGAGATCCTCGAGGCGGCGCGGATGGACGGCGCCAGCCTGCGCAACGAGATCCTTTACGTGCTGACGCCGATGGCGGTGCCGGGGATCGCGTCGACGCTCCTGCTCAACGTCATTCTGGCGTGGAACGAGGCGTTCTGGACGCTCAACCTCACGGCGGCGAACTCAGCCCCGCTGACCGCGTTCATCGCCGGCTACTCGAGCCCGGAGGGGCTCTTTTACGCCAAGCTCTCGGCCGCCTCGACGATGGCGATCGCGCCGATCCTGATCCTCGGCTGGTTCAGCCAGAAGCAACTCGTTCGCGGCCTCACCTTCGGTGCCGTCAAGTAGGGGGACTGATATGGGACGCATCGTCCTGAAAGACGTTCGCAAGGCCTTTGGCGAGGTCGAGGTGATCCCGCCGCTTAACCTCGAGATAAAGGACGGCGAGTTCGTGGTCTTCGTTGGGCCATCGGGCTGTGGTAAGTCCACGCTCCTGCGTCTGATCGCCGGGCTCGAGGACGTCACGGGAGGGGCCATCGAGATCGACGGGCGGAACGCCACCGAGCTGCCGCCGGCCAAGCGCGGCCTTGCAATGGTGTTTCAGAGCTACGCGCTCTATCCCCATATGAGCGTCCGCAAGAACATCGCGTTTCCGCTGCGGATGGCGGGGTTGGACGAGGCCGAACAGAAACGGCGCATCGAGGCCGCGGCGAGGGTGCTCAACCTGACCGACTACCTCGACCGCCGTCCGGGGCAGCTCTCGGGCGGACAGCGGCAGCGGGTCGCGATCGGCCGGGCGATCGTCCGGGAACCCGCGGCGTTCCTCTTCGACGAGCCGCTGTCGAACCTCGATGCCGCGCTCCGCGTCGGCATGCGGCTCGAGATCTCCGAGCTGCACAACCGGCTTGAGACGACGATGATCTACGTGACCCACGACCAGGTCGAGGCGATGACCATGGCCGACAAGATCGTCGTCCTGCGCGCCGGGGTCATCGAGCAGGTCGGGTCGCCGCTCGAACTCTACCGGAACCCGAGGAACCTGTTCGTCGCCGGCTTCATCGGGTCGCCAACGATGAACCTGATCGAGGGGGAGGCGGCCAGCCGGCACGGTGCCAAGACGATCGGCGTCCGCCCCGAGCACCTTAGGCCCTCGAAGACGGAAGGCGAGTGGCGTGGCAGGGTCGGCGTCAGCGAGCATCTCGGGTCGGACACGTTCCTCCATATCCACGAGACAGGCCTCGCCGAGACCGTGACGGTGCGCGCCGACGGCGGGGTCGACATCCACCATGGCGACACGGTCTTTCTGACCCCCGATGCCGACAAGGTACACCGGTTCGACGAAAGCGGTCTGCGCGTCGCATGAAACGCCTCGATGGACGCACGGCGCTCATCACCGGGGCCGCCCGCGGGATCGGCCGCGCCTTCTGCGAAGCCTACGTGCGCGAAGGCGCCCGCGTCGCGATCGGCGACATCGACGTCGAGCGGGCACAGGCCTCGGCGGCCGAGATTGGCGAACCCTGCATCGCCGTCGAGATGGATGTGACCAGCCAGGCCTCGATCGACGCGGCCGTTGCGGCGACGGCCGACGCGTTTGGCGGGATCGACATCCTGATCAACAACGCCGCGGTCTTCACGGCCGCCCCCATCACGGAAATCGCGCGGGAGGACTATGACCGGACCTTCGCCATCAACGTCGCCGGCACGCTGTTCACCCTGCAGGCCGTGGCGCGCCACATGATCGAGCGGGGGCAGGGCGGCCGGATCATCAACATGGCCAGCCAGGCCGGCCGTCGCGGCGAACCGCTCGTCGCCGTCTACTGCGCCAGCAAGGCCGCCGTGATCAGCCTGACCCAGTCCGCAGGCCTGAATCTCATCCGGCACGGGATCAACGTGAACGCGATCTCGCCGGGGGTGGTCGAGGGCGAACACTGGGACGGCGTCGACGCGCTCTTCGCGAGATACGAGGACAAGGCGCCCGGGCAGAAGAAGGCCGAGGTCGGCGCCGCGGTGCCTTTCGGTCGCATGGGGGTGCCTGGGGACCTGACCGGCATGGCCGTGTTCCTGGCCAGCGACGAGGCCCGTTACATCGTCGCCCAAACCTACAACGTGGATGGTGGCCAATGGATGAGCTGATGACCGATGCACCTGTCCGACTGAGCCGCGCCACCCTGGATGACGTTCCCGCGGTGATCGACCGTCCGAGCTACGCGGCCACGCATCTCGCACCCGGCATCGTGCATATCGGGGTCGGCAACTTCCATCGGGCGCACCAGGCATGGTACCTGCATCGACTGATGCAGGAGGGTCTGGCGCACGACTGGGCGATCGTGGGCGCGGGCGTGCGTC
>CAYMRW010000417.1:0-2672 GCA_964392825.1 uncultured Rhodobacterales bacterium | reverse complement strand
GCGCAGACCGGCATGAACACGACGAGCCTCGGCCACGAGGTCGTGCTCGACGGCCTCGAGACGCCGTGGGACATGGCCTTCCTCGACGACGGCACGATGTTCTTCACCGAGCAGTGCCAGGGCCTGTCCGTCATGATGCCTTCGGGCGAGGTCAACGCGCTCCTCGGCATGGGCGACGCCGAGGGCTACCCGGCGAGCGCCGACGACCTCTTCTGCGAGGGGCAGGCGGGCATGATGGGGGTCGCCGTCGATCCCGACTTCGCGGAGAACCGCCGGATCTACGTCTACTCGACCTCGAACATGTCGGACCCGCACACCAACCGGCTCATGCGGTTCACGGTGAACGAGGACTTCACCGGGGTCTCGGACCGCACCGACATCGTCGACGACGTGCCCTACAAGATGGCGGCGAGCGACCATCCGTTCGGCGGCCCGGGCGCGCACAACGGCGGCCGCGTGCGCTTCGGGCCGGACGGGTTCCTCTACCTGACGACCGGCGACAACCACAACGCCGAGATCCCGCAGAGTCCGACGATGATGGGCTCGAAGGTGCTGCGCATGGACACCGACGGCAACGCGGCGCCGGACAACGCCCCGCCCGAGGGCTTCGACCCCCGCACCTACACCTACGGCCACCGCAACGTGCAGGGCATCGCCTTCCATCCCGAGACCGGCACCCCGATCGCGGCCGAGCACGGACCGTGGCATTCCGACGAGATCACGGTCCTCGAGAACGGCGGCAACGCCGGCTGGGATCCGCGTCCGAACATGGCCGGGCGCAGCGACTGCCCCGACGGCTATTGCGGCTACATGCCGAACCAGGAGGAGGGCATGAACCGCTACGAACGGGCGGCCTTCATGCCGATGACCGACTTCGAGACCTACCCCGACGCCATGCCGCCGATCTGGACCAACAACGGCTGGTCGCAGGGCACATCCTCGGCGACGTTCCTGACAGGCGAGCAATGGGGAGACTGGGACGGCGCCATGGTCGTGGGCATCATGGGCATCGGCTTCGGCGGCACGCCGATCGGGCAGCGCATCGACGTGATCGAGTTCGCCGAGGGCGAGGACATATCGGTCGAGGACGTCACCGAGATGACCCTGCCGATGCCGCCGGGCCGCTTCCGCTCGCTGGTGCAGGGGCCCGACGGCGCCCTCTACGCCTCGGTCGACGGCGGCACCATCCACAAGCTCACGCCGAACTGAGCCGACACGTCGCGTCGCCACCCGGCGGCGCGACCATCGCCCCGAGGCAGGATCCCGCGGGCGCTACCGGACTATTGCCGGCGCAGCGCCCTGATCCGCGCAAAGCGCATCAACCGTGACCGATGACCACTTTCGTCGGCACAAGCGGTTTCCGCCAACCTGGCCCAAGCCGCGGAGCCGAACGTCCGCCTCCGGGTTTTGACCTTTGCGAGGACACCGTCTTCGCGCTCTGCGCTTGGGGAGGACAAGATGCGTAAGTTTGCGATCATGGCTCTGGCCGGCGGTCTGTCCGCCTACGGTCTCGCCGCCACCGCTCAGGATGTCGACGCCGACATCGATACGGACGGTGATGGCATGTACTCGATGGACGAGCTCTCGACGGTCCACACCGACATGACCGAGGAGACGTTCACCACCCTCGATGAGGACGGTGACGGAATAGTTTCGCCCGGCGAGTACCAGGCCGGCATGGATGCCGGCACGATCACCAAAAACGGCTGATCCGCAGGCGGAGCGGCGGTGCGGGCAGAGCGGTTTCGCGCGCGCCGCCTCAGGGACGGCCCGACGCACTCAGTGCCGGCGGGCCTGCACGAGGAAACCGTCGACTGTTTCCTCACCAAGCGCCTTCAACGCCTCGAGGCGGTGCAGGCCTTCGATCAGAACATAGGTATCACCGTCGGCCCGAACAGAGATCGGCGTCGTCTGGCCGTTTTCGAGCATGTTCTCCGCGATGGCCTCGACCCGCGCAGCGTCCCGGGTCTTGGCGCGCTTGACCGGCACGCGCACGGCATCGATCGGAATGGTGTGTATCTTCAGCATCGGCGGCACCCCCTCCAGATGCCGAGGCTAGCACGCGCCCCGGAGGGCGAAAGCGCCATCCGCGACCTTGGTGAACGAGCGAGGAGGGAGACGCCAGCTCGCGGCGGCCCACCGGTTCCTGGTGGCATGCCGCCGATCCGGGAGTAATCGCAGCAATGCGCCGACGTGTTTCGCGTTGTGAAGCGTACCTATGCCGCCGTCGGGCGGGCCGCTTCCGCGTACGACACTGGCCGATGATCGAGCGCCACGAGCCCCACCATCTTTCCCGGGTGTCCGGCGCGGCTAACCCGCGTCGATCTCGGGCAGGTACGCCTCGATCTCGCGGATTCGACTCGCGGGGGCCGGATGGGTGGCGAGGAACTCGGGGGGGCGGCCGGACATCGCCGCCTCCATCCGCTGCCAGAGCACGACCGCTTCCCCTGGCGCGTAGCCCGCCTCCGCCATGGAGACGAGGCCGAGCCGGTCCGCCTCGAGTTCCTGCCGGCGAGAGTAGGGCATGAGGACGCCGTACTGCATCCCGAGGCCGAGCGCGGCGGCGATCTCGGCGGCGTACTCCACCTCGCCGATGTTCAGCAGAAGCGACACGATGCGCATGAACCAGCCCTGCGCCACCTGCGCGCTCATCCGCTCCTGCGCGTGCTCGG
>CAYMRW010000416.1:1733-2674 GCA_964392825.1 uncultured Rhodobacterales bacterium | reverse complement strand
TCACGCCGCCCGACGTCATCACCCAGATCATCCTCTTCGTCGTGGTCTACGGGCTTTACGAGGTCTCGATCTTCCTCGTCGCCCGGGTCGAGCGAAAGCGTGTGGAGCGCCTGCGTGCCGAGGGCATCCTGGACGAGGACGAGGAGCTCTGGGACGACGCCGACGACCCGGCGGACGACCGCGCCCGGTGAGCGATCCGCTCGAGCGGATCGCCGCGGCACTCGACCGTATCGCCCCGCCGCCGGCGACGGCGCCGGACTGGACCGCCGCCGACGCCTTCGTCTGGCACGTCGGGCCCGACCGCCTCGATCCCGTCGACCGGATCAACCGCGTGGCGCTGCCGCTTCTGGTCGGAATCGACCGGGCGCGGGACACGCTTCTGCAGAACACCCGGCATTTCGCCGCCGGCTTGCCTGCCAACAACGCGCTTCTCTGGGGCGCGCGCGGCATGGGCAAATCGAGCTTGGTCAAGGCCGTCCACGCCGAGGTCGCGCGGGACCTGCCGTTCAAGCTCGTGGAGATCCAGCGCGAGGACCTGCCGTCGATCGGCCGCCTGCTGCACCTGCTGCGCCGGTGCGAGGTGCGCTTTCTGCTCTTCTGCGACGACCTGTCGTTCAGCCACGACGACCAGCACTACAAGAGCCTCAAGGCGGTCCTCGACGGCGGCATCGAGGGGCGGCCGGACAACGTCCTCTTCTACGCCACCTCGAACCGCCGGCATCTGATGCCCCGCGACATGATCGAGAACGAGCGTTCGAGCGCCATCAGCCCGTCCGAGGCGGTGGAGGAGAAGGTTTCGCTCTCC
Source organism: uncultured Rhodobacterales bacterium (assembly GCA_964392825.1). GTDB lineage: Bacteria > Pseudomonadota > Alphaproteobacteria > Rhodobacterales > Rhodobacteraceae > Roseitranquillus. The sequence continues at coordinate 1,869 of CAYMRW010000416.1, read as the reverse complement.
GATCGGTTCGGCCTCTGGCTGGGCTTCCACCCCTGCGGGCAGGACGAGTACCTGGCCATGGTCCGCGGCTATTGCGACGCCTGGGGCGTGGAGATCGACGATGCCACCTTGCGCGCCGAGGCGATCGAGTGGCAGG
>CAYMRW010000416.1:0-1723 GCA_964392825.1 uncultured Rhodobacterales bacterium | reverse complement strand
TCCGGCCGGGTGGCCTGGCAGCTCTTCCTCGACCTCGCCGGCCGCCACGGCGTGCGGATCGGCGCGCCTTCGGGCTGAGGCGCAAGGGGGGCCCCCTTCAGACCCGTTCGAGCGCGGCGTGGGGCCGAGGCGGCAGGGCCAGATGGATCGAATCGCCGGGCCGGACGCGTCCGCCGCGGACGACGATGCCCATGACGCCCGCCCGGCGCGTGATGCCGCCGTCCGGGTTGCGGATCAGCACGGCCGCGAGCAGCCCCGGGCTGAACGCCTCGATCTGCGCGCAGGGATTGCGAAGGCCCGTGAGTTCGACCGCCGCGGCGGCGCCGAGGGAGAGCCTCGTGCCGCGCGGCAGGGAGAGGAGGTCGAGCCCGCGCGTCGCCACGTTCTCGCCGAGATCGCCCGGCGCCACCGTGAAGCCCAAGCCGTCCAGTTCGTGGAAGAGCTCCGCGGGCAACAGATGCACCTGACGAAGGTTCGGCTGCGTCGGATCGGCCCGCACGCGGGAGCGGTGCTGCACCGTGATGCCGGCATGGGCATCGCCGGCGACGCCGATGCCGGCGATCAGCTCGATCTCGGATGCCGGGGTCTTCGAGAAGCCGTGGCGGTCGGCCCGGGCGACGGCGAGAACACGCGGCGCCACCCCGGGAGCCCGGTCAGTTCAGGAACGGGGCGGGGTCGACGCTGTCGAAGCCCTGTCGCACCTCGAAATGCAGGATGGCGGGGTCGGCGGCACGGATTGCCGCAATCTGCTGGCCGCGCGTCACCTGCTGGCCCTTCTCGACGCGGAGATCGTCGACCCCGGCATAGACCGTCAGAAGGTCGCCCTGATGGCGCACGACGACGATCGGCACGCCATCGGTGTCGCGCGTGATCGCGGCGACGGTGCCGGCATCGGCGGCGCGCACGGCGGCGCCCGGGGCGGCGGCGATGTCGATGCCGTCGTTCCGTCCCTTGCGGTAGGGGCGCACGATGCTGCTCGAGCCCGCGACCGGCGTCAGGAGCCTGGTGGTGTCGGAGGCTGCGGTCTCGCTCGCCGACATGTCGGGCGCCGCGGGCGTCTCGACCTCGCGGGCCACGTCCTCCTGCGGCAGCGGCTGCGCGGCAGAGGGGGGGACGGGCGTGACGCTGCCCTGTCCCGGACGCTCGGCTCCGGCGACGTTCGCCGCACCGCCGGTCGCCGGCGGGATCAGCAGGAACTGCCCGACGCGCACGGCGCGATCGTCGCCCAGTCCGTTCCACTCGGCGAGCGCGTCCGCCGACACGCCGTAGCGCCGTGCGATCGAGAACGCCGTCTCGCCGGTCTCGACGCGGTGGCGGCGCGGCTCGTCGCCGGCAGCCTGCTGCGCCTCGGCCCGGTCGATGGCCGGAGCGGCAAGTCCCGCGACGCGGACGTCGCCCGGGTCGCCGAGCGGCGTCGTCGTCACGTCCCCCGGCACCGCCGTACCGCCGACACGGCGGGGCAGGGCGACGAGCTCGCCCGGCCGCAGCGGCGTCGTCTCGGGCAGGCCGTTGTAGCTCGCGAGCTCGGCGGGCGGCAGGCCGATCCGTGCTGCGACGGTCGAGACGGTGTCGCCGGTCCGCGCCACCGCCACCTGGTAGGTCGGATACGAGATGATGCCCCGGGCATCGGGCTCGGGCCGGGGGGCGCCGCGGGCGGCGGCGGCGGCCTCGGTCGTGTCGAAGCCGTTGCCGAAGTCGCGCATGTCCATGTCGAGCCCCTCGG
>CAYMRW010000415.1:0-2675 GCA_964392825.1 uncultured Rhodobacterales bacterium | reverse complement strand
CCTCCCTGCACGTCGACCTCTTCGTCACCGACGTCATCATGCCGGGGATGGACGGGCCGACCTGGGTCCGCCGCGCCCTCGAGGATCGGCCCGATGTCGCGGTCGTCTTCGTCTCGGGCTATGCCGAGGACCACTTCGCCGACGAGCAGGCGCGCATCCCGGGATCGACCTTCCTGCCCAAGCCGTTCACGCTGACCGAACTCGTGGCGGCCGTGCACGCGAAACTCCGGAGCGGCTAACGGCCCATTAACCACTTGTTGGCAAATCTGAACGCGATCGGTTGATTTGTTCACAGTTTGATCCCATACCCTGGGATGTGAACAAGAGGTGAACGCCCACGATCGTTGTTGCGTTCGGATGGCTATGGAATAAGGGGCAGGGCAGTGGCTACGGCAAGCATCCTCGACATGGACGAGAAGCGCAGGGGCGACAGGCAGAAGGCGCTCGACAGCGCGCTTGGCCAGATCGAGCGTCAGTTCGGCAAGGGCTCGATCATGCGACTCGGGGGCGACAACCCGGTGGCCGAGATCGAGGCGACGTCGACGGGCTCGCTCGGCCTCGACATCGCGCTGGGCATCGGCGGCATCCCGAAGGGCCGGATCGTCGAGATCTACGGGCCCGAGAGTTCGGGCAAGACCACGCTGACGCTGCACTGCGTCGCCGAGGAGCAGAAGAAGGGCGGCGTCTGTGCTTTCGTCGACGCCGAGCACGCCCTCGACCCGCTCTACGCCCGCAAGCTCGGGGTCGACCTTGACGAGCTTCTGATCTCGCAGCCCGACACCGGCGAACAGGCGCTCGAAATCGTCGATACATTGGTCCGCTCCGGCGCGATCTCGATGGTGGTTGTCGACAGCGTCGCGGCGCTGACGCCCAGGGCCGAGCTAGAGGGCGACATGGGCGACGCCCAGGTCGGCGCCCAGGCGCGCCTGATGAGCCAGGCGATGCGCAAGCTCACCGGTTCGATCAGCCGTTCGAAGTGCACGGTGATCTTCATCAACCAGATCCGCATGAAGATCGGCGTCATGTTCGGCTCGCCCGAGACGACGACGGGCGGCAACGCGCTCAAGTTCTATTCGTCGGTCCGCCTCGACATCCGCCGCATCGGTTCGATCAAGGACCGCGACGAGGTCGTCGGCAACGCCACCCGGGTGAAGGTGGTCAAGAACAAGGTTGCGCCACCGTTCAAGCAGGTGGAGTTCGACATCATGTACGGCGAGGGCATCTCCAAGACCGGCGAGCTCATCGACCTCGGCGTCAAGGCCGGTGTCGTCGAGAAGTCGGGCTCGTGGTACTCCTACGGAGACGAGCGCATCGGCCAGGGCCGAGAGAACGCCAAGACGTTCCTGAAGGAGAACACCGACATCGCCCTGCAGATCGAGGACAAGATCCGTGCGGCGCACGGCCTCGACTTCGACCTCATCGGCGGCGCGGATGACGACGAGGCCGTGGTCGAGGGCTGATCACCGCCCGGTCGCGGGCTGCTTCCCGTTGTCGCGCGGCAGCCCGACGCCGCCGGATCCAGTCGAGCCAGAGGCCGTAGGGCCGCACGCTGAACAGCATCAGTGCCGTAGCGCCCAGAGCACTGCGAAGGACCTCCTCTGCGCGGGCGCCACCCAGCCAAACGGTCGCTAGGGCGGGAGCCAGACGACGAGCATTGCCAGAGGGTCCCAGGCCAGCGGCGGCCCCTCGAACCTCCACCGGCCGCTCCTGAGAACCCAATCGCGGCAGAGACCGTAAGGGCGGCCGCCGACCAGCATAAGCGGGATGCCGAGCGCCCGGGCGCGCGCGACCTAGGCCACGGTCATCCCCGCGATCACCAGCTCGTTCGCCCATTCGCGACGGTCCAGAAGACGAGAAGGGCAGGCGTATCGGCGACGACACGGCGCACGCGCGAAAGCCAGGCACGGACATGCCGAGGTCAATCGCGGCTCGAGGGATTGGTACGGCGGGGCGGAACCGCCTTCAGCATGCCGCCGGTCATGTGGACACCGCTCCGAGCACGGTCTAAGGCACGCAGCACTTCGCCCCTTTCCGGACCTGCGCTCAGATGGCCAGCCTGAACGACATCCGATCGACCTTCCTCGGCTATTTCGCCGGGCACGGGCACCGCGTCGTCGAAAGCTCGCCCCTGGTGCCGCGCAACGACCCGACGCTGATGTTCACGAACTCGGGCATGGTCCAGTTCAAGAACCTGTTCACGGGGGTCGAGACGCGGGACTACAGCCGGGCCGCGACCAGCCAGAAATGCGTCCGCGCGGGCGGCAAGCACAACGACCTCGACAACGTCGGCTACACGGCGCGGCATCACACGTTCTTCGAGATGCTCGGCAACTTCTCGTTCGGCGACTACTTCAAGGAGCAGGCGATCCCGTTCGCGTGGCGGCTCCTCACCGAGGGGTTCGATCTGCCGGCCGAGAAGCTCCTCGTCACCGTCTACCATACCGATGAGGAGGCGGCGGCGATCTGGGGCAAGCTCGGTCTGCCGGACGAGCGGATCATCCGCATCCCGACCGACGACAATTTCTGGATGATGGGTCCGACCGGCCCCTGCGGCCCCTGCTCGGAGATATTCTACGACCACGGGCCGTCGATCCCCGGCGGGCCCCCGGGCAGCCCGGACGAGGACGGCGACCGGTTCATCGAGATCTGGAACCTCGTCTTCATGCAGTTCGAGC
>CAYMRW010000414.1:0-2676 GCA_964392825.1 uncultured Rhodobacterales bacterium | reverse complement strand
CGGCAGGTCTCGCCGTGCCGCACCAGCTCGGCGAAGGTCGCCGGGGCGCGCTCCTCGAGGCTCGGGCCCCGCGCGTCGTGCGTCAGATAGTGCGCCCCGGTGGCGCCCAGCGCCTCGCGCCCCTGGCTCTGCTCGTGCCAGCGCCCGGTGATCTGCGGCCGCCCGGTCCTGCTCTCGACGAACTGGATCACGCCCGACCCCGAGATCCCCGGACCGACCCCCAGCGCCATCCGCTGCACCACGAGCCCCAGCCCCGCGTCGGCGGGCGCCCCCCGCGCCTGCCTGAGCAGCCGCGCCGACGTCCCCTCCCAGGCCCGCGCCATGCTGCGCAGGATGTGGGCGAGCTGCCGCGCCGGGTCCTCGGGGAACGGCTCGTCGGTCTCGTCCTCGTAGGCGCGGAGGGCCTCGTCGACCGTCTCCCACGCCGCCACGTCCTCGGCCTCGAGATGCGCGACCCGCTCGGCATAGGCGCGGATGAAGCGCAGCCAGATGCCGTCGGCAGCCTCCGCCCCCAGCCTCTCGGCCAGCGCGTCCCGCCGCGTCCGGCAGAGCCCGACGTTCAGGATCGCCCCCGGCCCGCCCCAGTCCGGATCCTCGGACGACGGGCGCACCGACACCACCGGCGCGTCGCCGAAGGCCGCCAGGATCGCCGCCACGTCAACCGGCTGCCCGGCGGCGATCCGGTGCACCGTCCGGAACGGCAGCGCCACCGTCGTCGGCACCGGCAGCCCCATGCGCACCAGCCGCTGCAGGCACTTCGCCCGCCCGCCATGCGTGTCCGTCCGGATCGCCGCCTCGGGCGTCACCAGGTCGAAGGCGGGTGTTGGATCGTGTTTCTGCACTGCGGCGACCTCCGTCGGCAACCTAACCTGTCACGCCCACCAGACAAGCGCGCAATGGTCACGACCCGTCGGTCCCCCGACCCCGAAGGCCGGGCGTCGGCCCCCGGCCGCCATCCTGAACCTGCCCTCTGCCGCAGCGCGACGCACAAGTCCCCGGCGAATCCCGCCCATTCTGCGACCTGCAAAGGCGAAATCCGCCGACGCGCCCTGCCGCCTGCGCCCTGCCTCGGTCTACCCCGCATGTGCGGTGGCCGCTGCCGCCGCATGTTCGCAACAGCAAGAGGAGAACCGCACATGGGCGTCCTACGTGTTGGCTTCGTCGGCGCGGCGATGGTCGGGGCGGCGCTCGCGCTCGCGCCTGCCGCGGCCACGGCGCAGGAGGAGGACCGGCCGATCATCAAGATCGTGGCAACCGGGGGCACCATCGCCAACTCCCCCGACGGACGGCTTTCGGTCGACGCGGTGATCGAGGCCCTGCCGATGGTCGAGGATCTCGCGATGCTCCGCACCGAAGAGGTGACGCGGGTCGGCAGCTCGACCCTCGGCTGGCAGGAGTTCGTCGATACCGCCAAGGCCATCGAGCGTTCGCTCGCCGAGGAGCCCGAGATCGACGGCTATGTCGTCACCATCGGCTCGAACACCTCCGAGGACATGGCCTACTTCCTCAACCTCGTGCTCGACACCGAGAAGCCGGTCGTCGTGACCGCGGCACAGCGGCAGCGCACCACCCTGTCCGAAGACGCGAGCCGCAACTTCGTCGACGCCGTGATCACCGCCGGCACTCCCGAAAGCGCCGGCAAGGGCGTCGTCCTAGTCGCCAACGAGCTGATCCACGCCGGTCGGGACGTGGTCAAGCAGGTGGTCAGCCGCGTCGACAGCTGGCAGTCGCTCGACGTCGGCGCGCTCGGCATCGTCTCGGGCGGCGAGGCCATCTACTACCGCGAGCCGACGCGGCGGCACACGATCGCGAGCGAGTTCAGCCTCGACGAGATCGACAGCGCCGAGGACTTGCCGCAGGTAGAGATCCTCTACTCCTACGTCGACGCGAGCCCGACCATGATCGACGCTCTCGTGACCGACGGCGTCGATGGCCTCGTCGTCGCCGCCTTCGCGACCGGATCGGCCCATGCCGGCCAGCGCCCGCCGCTCGCGGCCGCGATGGATCAAGGCGTGAAGGTGGCCATCGCCAACCGCGGCAGCAACGGCCGCTTCACGGTCGAGGACGGCGACTACTACGACCTCAGCGCCGACAACCTGGCGCCGCAGAAGGCCCTGATCCTGATGATGATGGGGCTCACCGTCACCGACGACAGCGCCGAGCTCAGGCGCATCTTCCGCGAGTATTGAGGTGCGATGCCGGCGACGGGCCTCCCCCGTCGCCGCTCCCGCCCGCCGCGCCGCTGCCGTCCCGGCGCCATCCGTCCGGTTGTGACGACACCGCACGAGGGGAATCCGAGCGTCCCCCCGCCGACTAGGCCCATCACCGGACGGCACCCCGACGTTCCGACACATCGGCCTGCACTCGTACTCCGACGGCTAGCCCTCGAGTCGGGTCAGGTCGGCCACGCTCAGGCAGGTCGCGCGGATGCGGCTCAGCATGTTCAGACGATTGCGGCGCACGACCTGGTTCTCGGTGTTGACCTGCACCGCCTCGAAGAAGGCGTCGATCGGGCCGCGCAGGCCTGCCATCGCCGCCATCGCGGCCGTGAAGTCCTCGGCCTCCATCGCCGGCCCGATCACCGCGTCCGCGGCGTCGAGCGCGTCCATCAGCGCCACCTCCTCCGCCGCCTCCATCCACTTCCGGTCCGCCCCGAACTCGTAGGCCACCCCGTCC
>CAYMRW010000413.1:0-2679 GCA_964392825.1 uncultured Rhodobacterales bacterium | reverse complement strand
AACCGCCTGCTCGGCCTCTGGGCGGCGGAAAAGCTCGGCAAGGATGGCGAAGAGGCCAACGAGTACGCCAAGGAGGTCGTCAAGGCCGACTTCGAGGAGGCTGGGGACGAGGACGTCTACCGTAAGGTCTCGGGCGACCTCGGCGACCGCGCCACCGAGGCCGAGATCCGCGCCAAGATGTCCGAACTGATGGTCGAGGCCAAGTCGCAGCTCCTCCGGGAGAACTGAGCGCCGTTTGCATCGGGGTCGGCGGCATGCGATTGCCGCCGCGAGGGGAGAGCGAGCGATGGCGGATCGGTTGACGCGCATGCTGGCGAGGCGGGACTGGATCCTCGCCGACGGGGCGACGGGTACCAATCTCTTCAACATGGGTCTGCAGGCCGGCGACGCGCCAGAGTTCTGGAACGTCGACCATCCCGACCGCGTGCGGGACCTCTATCGTGGGTCGGTCGAGGCCGGCTCGGACCTGTTTCTGACCAACACGTTCGGCGGCAATGCATCGCGTCTGGCCCTGCACGACGCGCAGGGGCGGGTCGGCGAGCTGAACCGCGCCAGCGCCCGGCTGGCGCGCGAGGTAGCCGATGCCGCAGGCCGCGAGGTCGTGGTCGCGGGCTCGATCGGCCCCACCGGAGAGATCATGCAGCCGATGGGCCCGCTCGGGCACGCGGATGCCGTGGCGCTGTTCCTCGCGCAGGCTGAGGCGCTTGCCGAGGGCGGGGTTGACGTCCTCTGGGTCGAGACGATCTCCGCGCGGGAGGAAATGATGGCCGCCGCCGAGGCGATCGCCGAGCTCGGACTGCCATGGTGCATCACCATGAGCTTCGACACGGCGGGACGGACCATGATGGGCGTGACGCCTGCCGATATGGTCCGCACCGTTGAGGCGCTGCCGCATCCGCCGCTTGCCTTCGGCGCGAATTGCGGAACCGGGGCGTCGGACCTGCTCCGCACGGTACTGGGCTTTGTGGCACAGGGCCCGGAGCGGCCGCTGATCGCCAAGGGGAACGCCGGCATTCCGAAGTATGTCGACGGGCACATTCACTACGACGGGACGCCGGACCTGATGGCCGACTACGCGAGCCTCGCCCGCGACTGCGGCGCGACCATCGTTGGCGGCTGCTGCGGGACGACGCCACGCCATCTTTCGCAGATGCGCGCCCGGCTGAAGACGCACGTCCCGCAGGCACGACCCACGCTCGACGAGATCGCGGCGCGGCTTGGCGGCTTCTCGTCAGCGAGCGACGGGAGCGACGGCCCCGCCGAACTGCGCCCGCGCCGCCGCCGCCGCGGCTAGGCGCGCCCGCTGCACGGCGCGTCGGCTGGGCGACCCGGCAATTTCCATCGACCGACCGCTCGGATCGAGCGCGCGTCGGCGCCGATCGGCCCGCGATGGCCCTGCCGCTACGTGGCCGACACCTGCACCTGCCGCGGGTATGCGACCCTCATTTCGTGAGGATCAGCTTGCCGTCACGAGTGATGCGTAGCTGGTAGACCTGTCCGTCGAGGACGATGGCCGCGGTTCTTCCGCCATGGGTAAGGTCGCGGGCGTCCCAGGCCGGCTGGCGGTCAATCGGCATCGGCGCGGCCTGCAGACTGCGGGGATGCTCGGTCATCGGGCGTTCTCGATCCTGTTGAGAAGCAGATCGACCCAATTCTCGCGCACGCACAGCGCGCCTGCGAAGGGCGGCCAGAGGTCGCGCCATGCGATCCGCCGAGGCGTACCTATAGGTTCTATCGTGGCGTCCAGCGCCATGTCACCTCCTGGTTCCGGTGATCGATCTGGCTCCCTGCGGCAAGGTGGCTCGGCGAATGTCCGAATGGTTGAGCGAAGCAGTCGGAAAAGTCAACACGCTCGCCCGCGTCAGCGTTGAACCCTGACGCGAGGCTGCAACCTGCTTCAGGACGCGCCTTGACGCATTGCGCGTGCCGTCGTCGAAGGGCTGGACCGTCTCGAACGGACATCGATCCGCACCAGGGCGATGTACCCACACCGGGGCTCGTCGGAACGACGGACCAAAATTGGGAAACCGATGCCGAAGAAGACCAACAGACTGCCGTCGCCGTGCATCGATGTGTGCAAGTTTCGCCGCGAGGGTCATTGCACCGGCTGTTCGATGACCAAGGCGCAGAAGAAGCTGTTCAAGAGCTTGAAGCGCCCCGGGCACCGGCACGCTTTCGTGGTCATGCTGGTCCATCAGCAGCGCGATCTCGGCAGGTATCGCCACTGGATGCCGGCCTACCTGAAGAGATGCCACAAAAAGGGTGTCGAACCGCCATTCGCGCCGTGATGGGGGAGAAACGTGCAGCATTCGAGCGGCGAGTCCAGCCGCGAGCCCGACTGCATCGTTCGCAACCTCGCCATCGATCAGAGCGGCCAGGTCATCCTGGTCCATGGACCCTCGAGCGACCGAGGCCGCACGGCAAGTCGCTCCGGCGCACGGACCCGCTTGCCGATGTCGCGGGCAGCCGCGGCGCCCCGGAAGATACCGCTTCAAGGATCAGGTGCCGGGCCTTAGATGGAGTGCCTGCGAGAGGCGACCCAACGACCCAACGACCCAACGACGAACCGCTTTGGAGCGCGTGTCATGGAACAGCGGAACTGATGACCGTCAGACCGGGCACGGGACCGGGTCCGCTCGATGTCGGCCCATCGCGCCTGTCCGTGGCGCCGATGATGGA
>CAYMRW010000412.1:0-2680 GCA_964392825.1 uncultured Rhodobacterales bacterium | reverse complement strand
ACGAACACCACCTCGACCACCACGACGCCGACGACGAGGTAGGCGAGGTTGAAGGCGATGACGTTGACGATGGGCGCCCAGGCGTTCGGCAGCGCGTGGTGCAGGATCACCCGCCGCGGCGCCAGGCCCTTGAGCCGGGCCATCTCGATGTAGGGCTGCGACAGGAGGTTGATGATCGCCGCCCGCGTCATCCGCATCATGTGCGCGACGATCACCAGGGTCAGCGTCGCCGCCGGCAGGATGCAGCGCCAGACGCGGTCCCAGAACGGCATGTCGGGATTGACCGTCGCGAGCGACGGGAACACGGGGAAGAGCGAGGCGAAGAGCAGGATCAGCACGTAGGCCACGAAGAACTCGGGCATCGAGATCGCCGAGAGCGTCGCGGTGCTGACCGTCCGGTCGTAGACCGAGTTCCGCCAGAGCGCCGCCGTGATCCCGAGGGCGAGCGCCAACGGCACCGCCACCAGCGCCGTCATCGCGGCGAGGAAGAGGGTGTTGGCGAGCCGGGGCGCGACGAGATCGGCGACCTCGCGCGAGCGGTCGACGCCCGACGCGGCACGCCCTGAGAACGACGTGCCGAAATCCCCCTGGAGAACGCCCGCGATCCAGTCGACGTAGCGGACCGGCGCCGGCTGATCGAGGCCGAGCTCCCTTCGAAAGGCGGCCACCGTCTCCTCGGTCGCGCCCTGCCCCAGCACCGCCTCGGTGAAGTCGCCGGGCAGGAACTCGACGGCGCCGAAGATGACGACGGAGACCAGGAACAGGGTCAGGAGGCCGAGCGCCAGACGCTGCAGGATGATCGACAGAACCGGATGCACCGGGTCGCGTTCTCCTGATCGGCCCCGCGACCGGGGCGAGAGATGTCGTGTTCGTGCCGGTTTCCGCAATGTTAGGCCAGTCGCCGCCCCGCTGTAAACCGAGCCCGTTCTTCGCGGTCACGCGCTTGCGACGGTGGGGCGGCTTGCCTCGGCGCCTGCTTCGGGGCCAAGCTTCGATCGAAAAACGACATGTCCGACGGGAGCCCCACGACCATGACGGATCGAAAGACGCGTTTCATCGCGGACCAGACACGCCATCTCGTCACCGGCCGCATCGACCGGCGACGCTTCATCACCTCGCTTGTCGCGGCCGGCGTCGCGGTCCCGGCGGCGCTGTCGATGGCCCGGCAGGCCGCGGCGCAGACCCCGCAGCGCGGCGGCACCCTGCGCATGGGCATGTCGCACGGATCGACGACGGACTCGCTCGATCCCGGGACCTACGAGAACGAGTTCACCATCCACATGGCCTTCGTCTACGGCAACATGCTGACCGTGGTGCTGCCCGACGGCACCATCGCGCCCGAACTCGCCGAGAGCTTCGAGCCCGTCAACGACGGCGCCGCGTGGGCGTTCCGCCTGCGCCCGGACATCGAGTTCCACAACGGCAAGACGATGACCGCCGACGACGTCATCGCGTCGATCAACTATCACCGTGGCGAGAGCTCGACGTCGGCCGCCAAGGGTCCGCTCGCCCCCGTGACGAACATCCGCAAGGACGGCGAGGGCGTCGTGGTGTTCGAGCTCGATTCCGCCAACGCCGACTTCCCCTACATCATCAGCGACTACCATCTCGTCATCATGCCGTCGGAAGACGGCGCCATCGACCCGACCTCGGGCATCGGCACCGGTCCCTATGCGATCGAGACCTTCGAGCCCGGCGTGCGCCTGACGACCACGCGGTTCGCGAACTACTTCCGCGACGACGCCGCATGGTTCGACGCGGTGAACATGCTGCCGCTGCCCGACAACACCGCGCGGCAGACGGCGCTGATGAACGGCGACGTCGACGTCATCAACCGGGTCGACCCCAAGACCGTGGCGCTGCTCTCGCGGGCGCCGAACGTGCGCATCCTCGAGAAGACCGGAACGCTGCACTACAACTTCCCGATGCGGGTCAACACGCCGCCTTATGACAACTACGACCTGCGCATGGCGTTGAAGCTCGCGATCAACCGTCAGGAGATGCTCGACAAGATCCTGTTCGGCTATGGCGCGCTCGGCAACGACCACCCGATCTCGACCGCCAACCGCTTCCACGCCGACCTGCCGCAGCGCGAGTACGACCCCGACGCCGCTGCCGATCACTACCGGCGCTCGGGGCATTCGGGGCCGATCCAGCTGTCGGCGTCGGACGCGGCGTTCTCGGGCGCCGTCGACGCGGCACAGCTGATCCAGGCCTCGGCCGCGGTCGCCGGCATCGAGATCGAGGTCGTGCGCGAGCCCGCCGACGGCTACTGGTCGAACGTCTGGAACAAGAAGCCGTGGTGCGCCGCGTACTGGGGCGGCCGACCGACCGAGGACTGGATGTTCACCTCGGGCTACACCAGCGAGACCGAGTGGAACGACACCGCCTGGCGCGACACCGAGGCGTCCGAGCGGTTCAACGATCTGGTGGTCGAGGCGCGTGGCGAACTCGACGAGGCGCGCCGCGCCGAGCTCTACGCCGAGTGCCAGCGTCTCATCCACGACGACGGCGGCGCCATCGTGCCGATGTTCGCGAACTACATCAGCGGGCTGGGCCCGAACGTGGCACACCCCGAGGAGGTCGCAGCGAACTGGGACCTCGACGGCCACAAGAACCACGAACGCTGGTGGTTCGCCGAAAGCTGACGCGCTCGCGTCGGGCGGCGGGGCGCGAGGCC
>CAYMRW010000411.1:0-2709 GCA_964392825.1 uncultured Rhodobacterales bacterium | reverse complement strand
ATTTCCTCGTGCGGAAGCTGCACGCGCCGATCGTCACCCGGCGCCCCGTCGAGATCGAATTGGAACCGCTGCCCCTCGACCAGCTCGGCGCTGTCGCCCCGAAAGGTGCCGACGCGCAGCTTCGGCCCCTGCAGGTCGGCGAGGATGCCGATCGGGCGGCCCACGTCCATCTCGACCTCGCGGATGATTGCGTGGCGCGCCGCGATCTCCTGCTGGCTGCCGTGCGACATGTTCAGCCGGAAGACGTCCGCCCCGGCCTCGAAGAGACCGCGGATGATTTCGTAGTCGCTCGACGCCGGACCGAGGGTGGCGACGATCTTGACGTTGCGCAGGCGTCTCATCTAGCCCCCCCGACGCTCCTGACGGTCGCGAACCGTCTGCACGAAAGCGCCATGGGTGACAACTGGCGCCGGCCGCGCGGAGCGCTTAGGGACGCCGCTGTGCTGAACGAGGGGGCAACGATGGGCTGGTCGCCGTATGCGGTCGAGGGGGCGGAGCGTTCGGGGCGCTGGCTGGTGACCTGCGACCACGCGGCGAACACCGTGCCCGAAAAGGTGATCCCGGGTGGCACCCTCGGCCTTTCCGAGGCCGACATGGACCGGCACATCGCCTACGACGTCGGTGCCGCGGGCGTGGCGCGGCATCTGGCCCGGCTTCTCGACAGCCCGGCGATCCGCACCGACTTCTCGCGCCTCGTCATCGATCCGAACCGTGACGTGCACGATCCGACCGTGCTCATGAAGATCTACGATCGCACCGTGATCCCCGGCAACAAGGCCGCCGATCGGGACGAGATCGCGCGGCGCAAGGCGCTGTGCTACGACCCCTACCACGAGGCCTACGCCGCGATGGCCGACCGCGCCGGCATCGCCATCTGCGCGGTGCACTCGTTCACGCCGCAGTTCCGCGGGCGCAGCTGGCGGCCCTGGCAGGTGGGCATCCTCTGGGCCGGGGACGACCGCATCTCGCGGCCGCTGATCGCGCGGCTGCGGCAGCTCGACCTGACGGTCGGCGACAACGAGCCCTATGCCGGGCATCTCGCGGGCGACTCGATCGATCGTCACGCGCTGCGGCACGGCCGGCCGAACGTGCTCGTCGAGGTGCGCAACGACCTGATACGGGACCCCGCGGGGCAGCTTGCCTGGGCCGAGCGCCTGGCGCCGGTCCTTGAAGCGGCCCGCGCCGACGCCGAGATCTGAGCCGACCAAGGAGGATGCCCATGGACGACGCCACCCGCACCGAGCTCGAAGCCGCCGCCTTCCGCGCCCTGCGCGATCATCTGCGCGAGCGCACCGACGTGCAGAACATCGACATGATGAACCTCGCGGGCTTCTGCCGGAACTGTCTCAGCCGCTGGTACCAGGAGGCCGCCGAGGCGCGCGGCATCGACATGTCCAAGGACGCGGCGCGCGAGACGGTCTACGGCATGCCCTACGACGCATGGCGCTCGCGCTACCAGACCGAGGCCACCGGGGCGCAGCGGCAGGCCTTTGTCGAGGGCGGTGGCGGCCACGGCTGACCCCGCAAGGGATGAGTCGGCAAGGCGCGAGCCCCAACAAGACGCAATGTATCGGCCGATCCAAAGGCGCGGCCGGATCGTTCGGCCCGGCCAAGGGGTGTCCCCGCAGGCCCACGTGCCTCGCGAGGGAAGGCCGCCCAACATGACGCCGGGGCCTGCCCGATCATGACGGCGGGTCGATCCGCGGCGCCTGCACGAGTTCTCCGGACGTCTCCGCGTCCGGGGCGAGGGTACGGTCGAGGATGTGCGCCGCGACCTTCTCGCCGATCAGGATCGACGGCGCGTTGAGGTTGCCGTTGGTGATCCGCGGGATGGCGGAACTGTCGGCCACCCGCAGACCCTCGACGCCGATGACGCGGCCCTGCGGATCCGTGACGGCCATCGGGTCGTCCGGGTCGCCCATCGCTGCCGTGCCGCATGGATGATAGGCGCTCTCGGCGTGGTCGCGGACGTAGGCGTCGATCGCCGCGTCGCTGCCCTCGGGCAGAGGGGGGGTGCCGCGGAACGGTGCGAAGGCGGGTTGCAGCAGTATCCGGCGGGCGAGGCGGATCGTGGCGCGGAACTCCGCCGGGTCGTCCTCGTGGGCCATGTAGTTGAAGCGGATGTCGGGCGGCATCGCCGGATCGGGGACTGCGAGGCGCACGTGGCCCCGGGCCCGCGACCGCATCGGCCCCGCGTGAATCTGGAACCCGGACCGGGCGCCGCGCCCGTCATAGCGCACCGCAAGCGGCAGGAAGTGGAACTGCACGTCCGGGTAGGCGACGCCCGGTCCGCTGCGCAGGAAGGCCCCGACCTCCAGCTGGTTCGAGGCGCCGGGGCCGGCCCGCGTCAACGCCCAGCGGGCGCCGACCACGGCCTTTCCCCAGAGGTTCCAGTGCCGGAACAGCCCGACGCCGGGCGCGAACACCCGGACGTAGACCTCCAGATGGTCCTGCAGGTTCTGCCCCACGCCCGGCCGGTCGGCGACCACGGGCAGGCCCAGATCCTGCAGGTCGCTCCCCGGACCGATGCCCGACAGAAGCAGAAGCTTCGGCGTGTTAAAGGCCGACGCGGCGAGGATGACCTCGCGCCGCGCCCGGATCGTCCGGCCGCCGGCGAGGCGGACGCCCGAGGCGCGGCGGCCGTCGAACACGACCCCCGTCACGAGGCCGCGGACCAGCCGCGCGCCGAGGCGGAGGGCCGGCCGCAGG
>CAYMRW010000410.1:0-2712 GCA_964392825.1 uncultured Rhodobacterales bacterium | reverse complement strand
CCCGCGACGCCGGCCCGCGACAGGCGCCCGCACCGCGCCCGGCACGCTTCGGAACGCCGCCCGTCGGCGCCCGGCGGGCTGGCACGGCGGTGGCGGAAGTTCTGGCCGGCGGATCGACGGAGTCCGGAATATTCCTCGCAGCCAGCGAAATGTCGGTTCGTCCCTGCGTGCGCGCCTTGCCCCCTGGCGGGGACGGCCGTGTCGGGCTCGCGCGCGCGGCATCCTAGGCACCCTTGATGGCCCGCACCCGCGCCAACGACTTCGCCGAGAAGCAGCAGGGCATCCTGGCGAGCGCCGCGTCCGTCCTCGCCGAGCAGGGCATCGACCGCGCCTCGATGGCGCAGATCGCGGGCCATTGCGGCGTCTCGAAAGCGCTCCTCTACCACTACTATCCAGGCAAGGACGCGCTGATCTTCGCCATTATCGAGGGGCATCTCAGCGAGCTTGACGCCGCCCTCGCGGCGGCCGACGACCCCACGGCGCCGACCGGGGACAGGCTCCGCAGGCTGGTCCTGACCGTCCTCGACGGCTACCGCGACGCCGACGACGCCCACAAGGTGCAGCTCAACGCCCTCCACGTCCTGACCGAGTCGCAGCGGGCCGAGATCCACGCCATCGAGCGGCGCATCGTCCGCCGCTTCGCCGCCGTCCTGCGCGAGATCAATCCCGACCTCGACCAGCCCGGGCGGCCGCTCCTGATGCCCGTGACCATGTCGCTCTTCGGCATGCTGAACTGGGTGTACATGTGGTTCCGCGAGGGCGGTCCGATCAGCCGCGAGGACTATGCCGGCATTGCCACGACCCTGATGCTCGAGGGCGTGGGCGGGGTCCGCTAGCGCAGCGCCCGACCGGACCGAGCCGCCCGCGAAACCCTTCCTTGCGAGCCGTGAGGGTCCGGCCATGCCGAACGAGGCAGGGACACGGCCGATCCGTGCGACGTGCCCGGCCACCCCGAAGAGGCGGGCGCAGGCGGAAACGGACCCTAACCGGCCCCACCCCGTCCGTCCCGGGTCTTGGCGACCATGGTCAGCACGTCGTACTGCGCCACCACCTCGGCGTCCTGGTTGGTCACCTTGCAGTCCCAGCGGACCTCGCCGTAGTCCGCGGTCTCGCGCGGCGTGATCTCCTTGCAGGTAAGCTGAACGCCAAGCGTGTCGCCCGCGTTGACCGGCGTCATGAAGCGCAGGTTGTCGACGCCCGAATTCGCCAGCACCGGCCCCGGCGCCGGGTCGACGAAGAGCCCTGCGGCGAACGAGACGATCAGGTAGCCGTGCGCCACGCGGCCCTTGAAGAACGGATTGGCCGTGGCCGCCGCCTCGTCCATGTGTGCGTAGAAGGTATCACCGGTGAAGTCGGCGAAATGCTCGATGTCCGCAAGCGTCACGGTCCGCGACGCGGTGACGAGCTGGTCGCCTATGCGGAGCTCGGCCAGCGACTTTCGGAACGGATGCTCTTCCCCCGCCCGGCCTGGCGCGCCGTCGATCCAGCGCCCGGTCACGGCCGAGAGGAGGCGCGGCGCGCCCTGCACCGCCGTCCGCTGCATGAAGTGCTTGACGCCGCGCATGCCGCCCAGCTCCTCGCCGCCGCCGGCGCGGCCGGGGCCGCCATGCACCAGCATCGGCAAAGGCGAGCCGTGGCCCGTGGAGCTCTTGGCGCTCGCCCGGTTGCCGATCAGCACGCGGCCGTGGAACGGGGCGATGCCGAGCACCACCTCCTCCGCAACGCCGGCGTCGTCGGTGAAGAGCGAGGAGACGAGCGAGCCGCGGCCCATGTTGGCGAGTGCCACCGCCTCCCCCACGTCGTCGTAGGGCAGGACCGTGGCGACCGGCCCGAACGCCTCGACGTCGTGGACCGCCGCGGCCGTGGTCGGCCGTTCGCAGTAGAGGAGGACGGGGTTCAGAAACGCGCCGCGCTCGGGGTCCCCCGAGACCACCTCGACGGCATCGGGGGCGCCCGCCACGATCCGCGCCTCGGCCTCGAGATCGCGAATGCGCGCGCGGACCTCGTCGCGCTGGTCGAGGCTGGCGAGCGGCCCCATGCGGACACCTTCGTCGGCGGGGTTGCCGAGCGCGGCCTTGCCGAGCCGCGCGTCGAGCGCAGCGATCACCGCCTCGGCCCGGCCGCGGGGGACGATGGCGCGGCGGATGGCGGTGCATTTCTGCCCGGCCTTGGCCGTCATCTCGCGCGCCACCTCGCGCACGAAGAGGTCGAACTCGGGCGTGCCCTCGACCGCGTCGGGGCCCAGGATCGCCGCGTTCAGGCTGTCGGCCTCCATCGTGAAGCGCACCGCGTTGGCGATGATCGCCGGGTGCGCGCGAAGCTTGCGGCCCGTCGCGGCCGAGCCGGTGAAGGTGACGGCATCCTGCCCGTCGACGTGATCGAGCAGGTCGCCGACCGAGCCCGCGACGAGCTGCAGCGCGCCCTCGGGCAGGATTCCCATCTCGACGATGCGGCGGACCATGAGCTCGGTCAGGTAGGCGGTCTGGCTCGCGGGCTTCACCAGCGCCGGCATTCCCGCGAGAAGCGTCGGCGCCACCTTCTCGAGCATCCCCCAGCAGGGGAAGTTGTAGGCGTTGATGTGGACGGCGACGCCCTGCAGCGGCGTCAGGATGTGCTGAGCCGAGAAGGTCGCGTCTTGCGACAGCGGCTCGACCGGACCCTCGGGCAGGACGCGGGCGTTCGGCAGCTCGCGCCGGCCCTTGGACGAGTAGT
>CAYMRW010000409.1:0-2727 GCA_964392825.1 uncultured Rhodobacterales bacterium | reverse complement strand
CGTTGGAGCCCCCGGTCTCGACCCCGATCTCGCGCAGGACCGCGATCGAGGCCGAACGCATCCGCTGGTATTCCTTGTCGGTCAGCGTCAGCGCCGGGGCGACGGTGATCGAGTCGCCCGTGTGGACGCCCATCGGGTCGACGTTCTCGATGGCGCAGACGATGATGGCGTGTAGGCGGGGCGGATGATCGCGGGCAGGCCGACGTTCTCGAGCGCCTCCATCGCGTAGGCGACGCCTGCGGCGAGGTCGAGACGGCCGTCGGGGCGCTTCGGCGCGGTGACGATGGTGGCGCGCGGATTCTCGATGCCGATCCGCTCCATCGCCTCTCGGAAGAGGCCGCGGTCCTCCGCCATCTCGATGGCGTCGCGGCGGGCGCCGATCATCTCGACGCCGTGACGCGCGAGAACCCCCATCTCCTCGAGCCTCAGCGCCGTGTTGAGGCCGGTCTGTCCGCCCATCGTCGGCAAGAGCGCGTCGGGGCGCTCGCGCTCGATGATGCGCGCCACGACCTCGGGCGTGATCGGCTCGATGTAGGTGGCGTCGGCCATGCCGGGATCGGTCATGATCGTGGCCGGATTCGAGTTGACGAGGATGACGCGGTAGCCCTCCTCGCGCAGCGCCTTGCAGGCCTGCGCGCCGGAATAGTCGAACTCGCACGCCTGTCCGATGACGATGGGGCCCGCGCCGATGATCAGGATCGAGCGGATGTCGGTGCGCTTCGGCATCAGGGTCCCCGGGCATGTCGGAAAATCGCGAGGGCTTATAGACGAGGGTGGCGCCGGGGCAAGAAGGACCGCCGCGCCGCCGCCCGCGGGGTCGCCTCCTTGCGCGATGCGTCCTACGCCCGCGCGGGTGGGGGGTCGGGAGTCGTTGGCCGTGGTCTCGCCGCCGAAGCCGCGATGGCGGCGGCCGGGCACGGCCCTGGAAACGATGCGGCCGGGGCTAAGTCAGGGGCGTCGAACTGGCGGAGGGCGATGTGCGGCTCTGGCTCGAGTTCCTGGGCCTTTACGTGGCGGCGCCGCTGGCACTGGCTCTCGTCCTGCCGCCCGACGCCCTCTTTCCGGGGCTCCTCGCCCTCACCGCAATCGGTCTGGCGCTTCTCGGCATCACGCCGGGCTTCCGATGGTCCGAACTGAAGCGCGGACTTCGCTCCATCGGCTGGTCCCGGGTCCTACTCTTCACGGCGGCCACGGGACTCGTCGGCGCGGCCGTCCTCGCCGCGAGCGATCCGTCCGCCTTCTTCGTCCTGCCGCGCGAGCAGCCGGGGCTCATGCTGATGATTGCCGTCCTCTATCCGCCGGTCTCGGCGCTGCCGCAGGAGATCGTGTTCCGGCCGCTCTTCTTCCGCCGCTACGGGGCGCTGCTGCCGGCACGGCCCGTCGTGCAGGCCGGGCTGAACGCAGCGTTCTTCTCGGCGGCGCATCTGATGTACTGGAACTGGACCGTGGCGGCGATGACCTTCGCCGGCGGGCTCGCCTTCGCCTGGTCCTACCGCGTCCGGGGCAACTTTCCCGAGGCGGTGGTGATGCACAGCGTGGCCGGCGTCGTCCTCTTCGCGCTCGGGCTCGGCATCTTCTTCTACTCGGGCAACATCGTCCGGCCGTTCTGAACGCTTATTCCGCAGCCATCTCGCGGCCGGCGGCAGCGTTGGCATAGAGGTAGTCGCGCGTCACCGGCACGGCGTCGAGCTTGCGGCCGAGCTGCACCTGAAAGACCACCTGACGGCTCATCCTGAACGTCTCCTCGCAGGCGGCGAGGTAGTAGCGCCACATCCTGCAGAACCGGTCGTCGTAGAGCGCCCGTGCGCGGTCGATGTTGGCGACGAAGCGGTCATGCCAGTGCCTCAGCGTGTGCGCGTAGTGCAGCCGCCAGACCTCGATGTCCTGCGAGACCAGACCCTCCTTCTCGGCGGCCGCCATCATCTCGCTGAGCGCCGGGATGTAGCCGCCCGGGAAGATGTACTTCTCGATCCAGGGACTGTTGGCACCGGGCGGCGTCGTCCGCCCGATCGTATGGACGAGCGCCACGCCGTCCGCGGCGAGGCGGTCGCGCACCGCCCGGAAGTAGGCGCGGTAGTGCGGCGCGCCGACATGCTCGAACATGCCGACCGAGACAACGCGGTCGAAGGTCCCCTCGACCTCGCGATAGTCCATCAGCCGGAACTCGGCCCGGTGGGCGAGGCCCGCCTTGCGCGCCCGCTCGGTGGCGGTCCGGTGCTGCTCCTCGCTCAGCGTGACGCCGAGCACGCGCACGCCGTAGTCCCGGGCCAGCGTCAGTCCAAGACCGCCCCAGCCGCAGCCGATGTCGAGGACGCGCATGCCGGGCGCCAGCCGAAGCTTCCCGGCGATGTGCGCCTTCTTCTGCGCCTGCGCCGCCTCGAGCGTGTCTGCAGGGTGGCGGAAGTAGCCGCAGCTGTACTGCCGGTCGTCGTCGAGGAAGAGTTCGTAGAGACCGCCCGAGAGGTCGTAGTGATGCGCGACGCGTTTCCGGGCCCGGGCCGCCGGATTGTACTGGCGGGCGATGCGCGCGAGCCGGCGCAGCTTCCACAGCAGCCGATGCAGCGGGTACTGCCAGGCGGTCTGGCTGTTGCGCACGCCAACCGACAGGAACCCGTGCAGATCGTCGCCGTCGATCGTCAGCGTGCCGTCCATGTAGCCCTCGCCGATGGCGAGATCGGGGTTCAGCATGATGCGCCGCGGCAGCGCGGGGTCGTGCAGCCTGACCGT
>CAYMRW010000408.1:0-2741 GCA_964392825.1 uncultured Rhodobacterales bacterium | reverse complement strand
TGGCGATGCGCTGGCGCTGGCCGCCCGAGAGCTGCACGCCGGCCCCGCCGATCCGCGTCGCGTAGCCCTGGGGCAGGCTGCCGATGAGGTCGTGCACGCCCGCGGCGCGGGCGGCGGCGACGATGTCGGCCATCTCCGCCGCGCCGAAGCGGGCGATGTTCTCGGCGACGGTCGCGGTGAAGAGCGTCGGCTCCTGCGGCAGGTAGCCCACGGCGCGGCCGAAGCTCGCCCGCTCGTGCGTATAGGTCGACTGACCGTCCAGATAGACGCCGCCCGCGGTCGGCTGCCAGATGCCGACGAGCATCCGCGCCAGCGTCGACTTGCCGGCGCCCGAGGGGCCGACGACGCCCAGCAGGCTCCCTGTGTCGATCTCGAAGCTGACGTTGCGCAGGACGGGACGCGCGTCGGCGCCCGGGACGTAGGTCAGCCGGTCGACGGCAAGGCGGCCCGAGGCGATCTCGAACCCCTCGCCGGCGCGGTGCGCGGCGCCGGCATCGGTCACGGCCTTGAGGCGATCGCGTGCCGCGAAGGCGTCGACCCACTGGCGCCAGCCGTCGACGAGCTGCTCGAACGGCAGCAGCAGCCGGCCCATCAGTACCGAGGCGGCGATGATCGTGCCGGCGGTCACGGCCTCGTTGATGACGAGCATGGCGCCCGCGGTGATGATGCCGATCTGGAAGGCCATGCGCGTCGTCCGCACCACCGAGCCCAGCGCCTTGGCGATCCGCAGGCCGCTTTCGATGACCCCGATCGCCTCGCCCTGGGTGCGCCGCCAGCGGCGCGCGAGGTCGGGCAGCATGCCCATCGCGGTGATGACCTCGGCATTGCGCATCGCCTCGGTCGTCTCCGCCTGCACCAGACCGTTCGCGGCGGATGCCTTCGCCGAAGGACGGCGCACGACGAGCTCGGCGCCGACGGCGGCCGCCGTCAGCAGCAGTGCGCCGGCGAGGCCGACGATGCCGTAGACCGGGTGCAGCAGGAACAGGACGAACAGGAACAGGGGCGCCATCAGGAGGTCGAGCGGCAGCGCGATGGACCCGCCGACGACGAAGGCGCGAAGGTCCGCGAGATCCCGCACCGAGCCCGCGGCGAGCGTCGGGCCGTCGCGCAGCGTCGTCTCGACCGCGGCCTCGAAGACCGGCGTGCCGAGCCGCGCCGTCAGCCGCCCGCCGAGGATCGCGAAGGTGCGCTGCCGCAGGATGTCGAGGACGAGCTGGAAGCCCAGCACCGCGACGACGAGCATCAGGAGCGCGGTCAGCGTCTCCATGCTGCGCGACGACAGCACCCGATCGTAGACCTGGATCGTGTAGAGCGGCAGCCCGAGATGCAGGAGGTTCACGAAGAACCCGACCGCGCCCGCGGCGAGGGCGCCGCGGCCGAGATCGCGCATCGCGGCCCGGTAGGCCTCTGCGGGGGTCCGCGTCATGACGCCTGCCGGACCGGTGCGCGCCGGGCGAGCAGCTTGTCGAAGAGTTCGGCATGGCGCCGCCCGGCCTCGTCCGCCGTCGTCGGCGGCCGGATGCCGGCGCGGAGGCGATCCCAGAGCGCCGGCGTGGCGATGGCCTCGGCCATGCGTTCGGCGAGGCTCTCGGCGGAGTTCACGTGGAAGTGCAGCCCGTCGATGCCGTGGCGCACCTTCTCGGCCATGCCGCCGATGTCGGAGGCGATGATCGGGCGGCCGTGGAAGAACGCCTCCTGGATCACCACGGGAGAGTTCTCCCACCAGGTCGACGGCACGATCATCCAGTCGACCTCGCGCATGAGGCTCGGCAGCTCGTGGCTCTTGTAGCTGCCGCGGAAGCGGATGCGGTTTCCGGCGATGCGGAACAGCTCCTTGACCTGGTGCTGGAACTCCTCGGGCTGGTGCTCGAGGTTGCCGCCGTAGACGTAGAGGACGCTGTCGCCCCACACGTCCTTCGGCACCCGCGTGACGGCGTCGACCAGGACCTTGATGCCCTTGAACGGGTTCAGCTGGCCGAAATACGCGAACCGGTTCCGCCGGGCGCCGGGCGCCGCGGGGCGCAGGGGCGCGGGGCTGCCGCCCTCGAGCCCGTTCTCGATCATCACCAGCTTCTCGGGGGGCAGGCCCCAGTCGGCGAAGCGCGAGAGCAGGAAGTGCGAGGGAGAGACGAAGGCGTCGACCTCGGCGAAGAACGACTTCACGAACATCTCGCGGCGCAGCATGTTGCCGGCCCCGATCTCGGGGAAGCAGACGCCGCACTCGCTGGGCGAGGCCTTGGTGCACAGCGCGTGCGTCTTGGCCTTGATCATCTGGCCGTGGTGGGCGCAGATCGCGAGGTACTCGTGCAGCGTGTAGACGATGGGCACGTCGCCGAGCGCGCGGCGGACGGCGCGGATCGCCTGCAGGCCGAACCCCATGACGTGGTGGAAGTTGACGACGTCGGGGCGGAGGTCCTGCAGGAAGCGCTCGAAATGCGCCATCAGCCCGCCCACGTCCTTCGAGCCCAGATGGAACCAGTCGAAGTCGTCCGACCAGTAGAGCGTCTCGTCGGGACCGCGGCCGAGCGACATCAGCGGCGTCGCCTTGTGCGGCACCACCGGCGGATTGACCCCGGCGAGGTAGTGCGCGTCCCAGCCAGGCTGGGCGCGGAGCCCGTCATAGAGGTTCCAGGAGGCCACCTGCGCCCCGCCGATAGAGAACGCGGGGTGAGCATGGCTGATGATAAGCGCCTTCACTGTGCCGTCTCCGTTCTGGTGCGCCGCGCGATCAGGGCCGCGTC
>CAYMRW010000407.1:0-2751 GCA_964392825.1 uncultured Rhodobacterales bacterium | reverse complement strand
CTGTGGCCCAGTCCCACGGAGCATTCCGCCCGCTTGTGTCGCCGCGCTGCAACCCGGGTCGCCCCGACCGAAGCCATCGTCGCGCAAAACCGCGGACGAACCGACCCCAGCCCAGGGCCGATTATGCGCGATCGTCTTTCCGAATCCTATACCGCGGGCGGCCTCCGGCCCGCGATCAGCCGGGCATGCGGTAGAAGTGATGCTCGCCGATCGTCGAGACGCGGGCGAAGACGCGGGACCAGTTCGGATCGACGGCGCGGGTGTGGTAATGCGTGGCACCCTCCGTGAGGGTCCGCGGCGCTCCGTCGATCATCAGGCGCGCGACCTTCCCCACGCGTGTCCAGGCGCGCGGCTCGCGTACCCGTTCGGCGAGACCATCGCAGGTGTATGTGAACTGGCACCGGTACCGCTCGCCGGTGCCCTGGTTGACCACGCCGCAGACGCTGCCCGGGAACCGCCGGCTGTCGACGCGGTTCAGGATCACCTCGGCCACGGCGAAGATGCCGCGCGTCGATTCCCCCCGGGCCTCGAAGTAGAGCGCCTCGGTCAGACAGCGCCACTGGGCGTCTCCGCTCGCAGTCGGCAGCCCGGCGAGGAAGGCGCGATCGTAATGGATGCGTGGCGTGTCGGGCCGTGCCATCGGGCGCATCGGCGTCATCGCCTGCGGCTCGGCTTCGGCCAGCGGATCGGCAGCGTTCGACGTGCTGATCACCAGGCGCGGCTCGGCCGCGACGGTCGCGGCGGCGCACACGAAAACGGCTGCCAACCCGACCAGTCGGCGTCTGAAATCCATTTCTTCACCCCCTCGCCCGCGGACGTTCGCGAACGGCGTTTCTCGTTGTTCCCGGGCGCAGGGCCCTACGCGAGCGGGCCTGATCCGGTCCAGCCGCCGTTAACCAGCGGTTAGGCTTACCTCACCCATGCAACACAAGATCTGGGAGTTCGGATGCACAACGGCCCCAAACTCGGCAGGAACTTGCCGATCGCGAGCCGGAACGACGCCGATCTTCGCCGATGCCGGAGGGCGTTAACCGTCTGTTCAGGTTTCTGTCGTCGCGAGATAGGCCCGGTGCGGCAGACGCGCCGGGAGCGATTCTCTCAGGGCCAGATGCGCCGCCGCCAGCCGCGCGACCGGCACCCGGAACGGCGAGCAGCTGACATAATCGAACCCCGCCTGGCGGCAGAAGGCGATCGACTCGGGGTCGCCGCCATGCTCGCCGCAGACGGCGAGCGTCACGTCGGGATTGCCCTGCCGCCCCCGCTCCGATCCGATGGTCAGAAGCTCGCCGACCCCCTCGGTGTCGAGGCGGTGGAACGGGTCCTCGGGGAACACCCCCTGCTGCACGTAGGCGGCCATGAACCGCCCGGCGTCGTCGCGGCTCAGCCCGTAGGCCATCTGCGTCAGGTCGTTGGTGCCGAACGACAGGAACGCGACGTTCGCCGCGATCTCGTGGGCGCGGAGCGCCGCCCGCGGCGTCTCGACCATCACGCCCAGCCGATAGTCGAACGCGACCCCCGCCTCGTGCCGCACCGCCGCCGCCACCGCGTCGATGCGCGACCGCACCAGCTCGACCTCGCGGCAAGCGCTGACCAGCGGGATCATCACCTCGGGGACCAACTCGGCGCCGCGACGCCCGGCCTCGACCGCCGCCTCGAAGATCGGGTTGGCCTCGCGCAGCGCCTCGACCCGCCGCGTCACGTGCGTCAGCGGCAGCCCGAGCGCATCGGCGAGGTCGCGCATCCCCTCGCGCCCCGACGGCAGAAACTCGTGCAGCGGCGGATCGAAGAGCCGGATGCAGACCGGCCGCCCCGCCATGATCTCGAACAGCGCCAGGAAGTCCGCCCGCTGCATCGGCAAAAGCCGCTCGAGCACCGCTTGCCGGTCCTCGGCGCTGTCGGTGAAGATCATCTCCCGCATCACCGTCAGCCGGTCGTCCTCGAGGAACATGTGCTCGGTCCGGCAGAGGCCGATCCCCTCGGCGGCGAAGGTGCGCGCCGTGCGCGCCTCGGCGGCGGTGTCGGCGTTGGCCCGCACGCCGATGTCGCGCGCCGCGTCGGCCCAGCCCAGCAGCGTGTCGAAGGGCGCGTCGAGCGCCGGCTCGAGCAGCTCCGCCTGCCCCGCCAGCGCCTCGCCGCGGGTGCCGTCGAGCGTCACCACGTCGCCCTCGCGGAACGTCCGCCCGGCCACCTGCATGGTCCGGTCGCGCCCGTTGAGCCTCAGGCCCGAGGCGCCGACGACGCAGGGCAGCCCCAGCCCGCGGGCGATCACCGCGGCATGGCTCGTCGTGCCGCCCCGCTCGGTCAGCACCCCCACCGCCGCGTGCATCCCGCGCACGTCCTCGGGCGTCGTCTCGCGCCGCACCAGGATGCAGGCCTCGTCGCGCGCCGCATGCGCCTGCGCCGCCGCCGACGTGAACACGAGCCGCCCCGCCGCCGCGCCCGGGCTCGCCGGGATGCCGCGCACGATCACGTCGCGCGCCCGCGTCGGGTCGGTCTGCCGGTGCAGGAGCTCCGACAGCTCGCGCGGCGCCACCCTGAGCACCGCCTCCTCGGGCCGGATCACCCCGTCCTCGGCCAGCGCCACGGCGATGCGTACCGCCGCCCGACTCGAGCGCGCCACCCGCACCGCGTCGAGGATCGAGAGCGCCCCGTCGTCCAGCGTGAACTCGATCTGCATCTCCTCGCAGAGCCGCAGCCGGCAGGTCTCGCCGTGCCGCACCAGCTCGGCGAAGGTCGCCGGGGCGCGCTCCT
>CAYMRW010000406.1:2059-2754 GCA_964392825.1 uncultured Rhodobacterales bacterium | reverse complement strand
AATACCCAACTTCAATCTTTGCGGGTAAACGGGTCTCCCGCAAGGGCCGCGTGCACGAGAGAGCGGTCGCCGCATCAGACTCGTTCCAGGATCGTCGCCGCCCCCATGCCCGAGGCGACGCAGAGCGTGGCGAGGCCGGTGGCGCGGTCCGACCGCTCCATCTCGTCGAGCAGCGTGCCGAGAATGATGGCGCCGGTGGCGCCGAGCGGATGGCCCATGGCGATGGCGCCGCCGTTGACATTGAGGCGGTCGTGATCGACGCCGAACGCCTGCAGATAGCGCAGGACGACCGCCGAGAACGCCTCGTTGACCTCGAAGAGGTCGATGTCGCCGATCGCCATGCCGCTGTCGGCGAGGATCTTCTCTGTCGCAGGAACCGGGCCGGTCAGCATGATCGTCGGGTCGGTGCCGATCTTGGCGGTGGCGCGGATGCGGGCGCGGGGGGTCAGCCCGTGCGCCTCGCCGAACGCCTTCGACCCGACCAGGATAGCAGCAGCGCCGTCGACGATGCCGGACGAGTTTCCGGCGTGGTGGACGTGGCGGATGCGCTCGAGATGCGGGTACTTCATCAGCGCGATCTTGTCGAAGCCGGGCATCGTCTCGCCCATGTCGGCGAAGGACGCCTTGAGCGCGCCCAGCGACTGCATGTCGGTCTCGGGGCGCATGTACTCGTCGCGCTCCAGGATCGGCAGGCC
>CAYMRW010000406.1:0-2049 GCA_964392825.1 uncultured Rhodobacterales bacterium | reverse complement strand
TCCTCCCAGGCGGCGGCGGCGCGGCGCTGGCTCTCGACGGCGTAGGTGTCGACGTCGTCGCGCGAGAAGCCGTACTCGGTGGCGATGATGTCGGCCGAGATGCCCTGGGGCACGAAGTAGCTGGCCATCGCGACGGACGGGTCGACGGCGATGGCGGCCCCGTCCGAACCCATCGGCACGCGCCCCATCATCTCGACCCCGCCTGCCACGTAGGCCTCGCCGGCGCCGGCCGCGACCTGGTTGGCGGCGAGGTTCACCGCCTCGAGCCCGCTGGCGCAGAACCGGTTGATCGACAGTCCCGGCACCCGCTCGTCGAAATCCGAGGCGAGAACGGCGGTGCGGGCGAGGCAGCCGCCCTGTTCGCCCACCTGTGTGGCGTTGCCCCAGATCACGTCCTCGACCGCCGTCGTCTCGAGGCCGTTGCGGTTCTTGAGCGCGTTCAGCGTCTGGGCCGAAAGCCGCACCGCCGTGACCTCGTGCAGGCTGCCGTCCTTGCGGCCGCGCCCGCGCGGGGTGCGGACGGCGTCGTAGATGTAGGCGTCGGTCATGCTTGCTCTCCTTCCCGGTCCGAGGGCCGGCCCGGCATCAGGTCGTAGGGGTGCTTCCAGCCCGGCAGCGCCGCGATGCGGTCCAGCCAGGCGTCGATGCTCGGGAAGCGCGCGCGGTCGAAGCCGAACGGCTCGGGGTAGTAGAGGTAGCCGCAGCACGAGAGATCGGCAGCCGTGGGGCCGTCGCCCACCAGCCACTCGCGCTCGTCAAGAACGGCGTCGAGCACCTTCAGCGCCGAGTTCAGCCGCATGGCGAGGAAGGCGTTCACATCCGCGTTCTGCCGCGCCTCGGGCAGGAAATGCAGGTTGAACCTGAGCGGCCCGGCGACGCCCGAGACCTTGTGGTTGTCGAAGAGGACCCAGCGCCAGACCTCCCGCCGCTCCGCGGCGTCGGCGCCGCCGAACCGGCCCGTCTTCTCGACGACGTAGTCCTGGATCACGCCCGACTGGGTCAGCACCGTGTCGCCGTCCACCAGCACCGGAACTTCCCCCATGGGGTTCAGCCGGCGGAACTCCGGACTGCGCGTCGCGCCATGGAAGAAATCGACGAAGACGGGCCGCCAGCCGAGGCCGGAGAGCTCGAGGGCGAGTGCCGCCTTGTAGGCGTTGCCCGATTCCCCGAAACAGTGAAGCTCCATCCGTTCCCCCCCGACGGCTGTTGGGCGGCGGGCCATCGTCCCGCCGGCCCTGTCTGTGGTTCCGGGCGCCGATGGCACCCTCGGCGCCGCGATCAGAAGTTCGCGGCCTCGAGCGCCATCACCGGCTCGGCCCCCGTCTCGATCCGAGCAAGGTGCATCTTCGTCGCCGGCAGTTGGCGCGCCATGTAGTACTCGCCCGTGGCAATCTTGGCCTCGTGGAAGACTGTGTCGGCCGCGGCCGCGTCCAGCGCCGCGTAGGCGGCCTTCGCCATCCGCGCCCACATGAGCCCGAGACAGACATGCCCGAACAGGTGCATGAAGTCATAGCTTCCCGAAAGCGCGTTGTTCGGATCCTTGGTGCCGTGCTGCATGAAATACATCGCGGCCGCCTGCAGATCCTTGGACGCATCCTTGAGGGGATCGAGGAAGTTGGCCTTTAGCCGTGCGTCGCTCTCGTTCTCGCGGATGAAGCCCTTCACCATCTCGAAGAAGGCCATCACCGTGCGGCCGCCGTTCTGCCCCAGCTTGCGGCCGACGAGGTCGAGCGACTGGATGCCGTTCGTGCCCTCGTAGATCATGGTGATGCGGGCGTCGCGGACGAACTGCTCGATCCCCCATTCGCGGGTGAAGCCCGAGCCGCCCAGCGTCTGCTGCGCCAGCACCGTGGTCTCGAACCCCTTGTCGGTCAGGAAGCCCTTGATGATCGGCGTCAACAGCGAGATCATCGCCTCGGCCTCGTCGTCGTGCTTGCGGCTGGCGGCGTCGATCATCGACGCCCCCCAGAGCACGAAGGCCCGCGCGCCCTCGACGAAGGACTTCTGGTCCATCAGGTTCCGGCGCACGTCGGGATGCACGATGATCGG
>CAYMRW010000405.1:0-2765 GCA_964392825.1 uncultured Rhodobacterales bacterium | reverse complement strand
CGTGACCATGCTGAAGAGGCCGCCGAAGATGGACAGGATGAAACGGATCACGCGCTCGCGCCTCGGGGTAAGTTCGGGGTCCGTATACGGACGGCGGGCCATGCGGTCAAAAGGGATGCGCGGGACCTTCCGCAGGACCTCTCACAGATGAGTGATCCAGCGGGACCCGACGACGTGATGGCGACCTACGAGCGCGTCGGCGTCGCATGGGCCGGGGCGCGGGACCGCTCGCTGTTCGAGCGTCCGCTGCTCGAGCGGCTGCGCGGCCTGATGCCCGGCGACCGCCTGCTCGACCTCGGCTGCGGATCGGGCGATCCGATCGCGCGTCACATGGCGTCGCTCGGCGCGCGGGTGACGGGGGTGGATGGCGCCGGCGCCATGCTGCAGCTGTTCCGGCGGACCCTCCCGGACCACGAGGCCGTCCGCGCCGACATGCGGCACCTCGCACTAGGGCGGCGCTTCGACGGGATCCTCGCCTGGGACAGCTTCTTCCACCTCGACGGCGCGGCGCAGCGCGCGATGTTCCCGGTCTTCGCCGCACATTCGTGTCCCGGTGCGCCGCTTCTCTTCACCGCGGGGCCGGCGGCGGGAGAGGCCATCGGCCGCGTCGGCGGCGAGCCCGTCTATCACGCGAGCCTCGATCCGGGGGAGTACCGCGAGCACCTCGACGCGGCGGGCTTCGACGTTCTCGCCTACCGTCCGGAGGACCCCGCGATCCACGGCCACACGGCCTGGCTCGCCCGCTTCAGAGGGCCCGCGTGAATCTGCGAAGCCGCTCGAGCCCCTCGCGGATCTCGGCAGGCGATCCCGCGTAGGAGAACCGCAGGGTGCGGGTCCCGCGGACCGGGTCGAAGTCGACTCCCGGCGCCGTCGCCACGCCGACCTCCTCGAGGAGCCTCCGGGCGAAGCCAAGGCTGTCGTCGGTCAGGTGGCCGATGTCGGCGTAGACATAGAAGGCGCCGTCGGGCGGCGCGAAGCGCTCGATCCCGGCATGCGGCAGCCCGTCGAGCATCATCTGCCGGTTGCCTTCGTAGACGCGGCGCATCGCCTCGAGCTCGTCCCCGCAGTCGAGCGCGGCCAGCGCGGCGATCTGGCTGGCATGCGGCGGGCAGATGAAGAGGCTCTGCTGCAGGCGCTCCACCGTGCGGACGTGGTCCTCCGGCACGACGAGCCAGCCGATCCGCCAGCCCGTCATCGAGTAGTACTTGCTGAACGAGTTGACGACGTAGGCCTCGTCGGTGAGTTCGAGGACGCTCGGCGCGCGGCGCCCGTACTCGAGCCCGTGATAGATCTCGTCGCTGACGAAAGCCGCACCGCGGGCGGCCGACGCTTCGACCAGGCCGGCCAGTTCGGCGAGGTCGAGGATGGTGCCGGTCGGATTGCCCGGGGACGCGACGATGACGCCGTCGACGTCGGGCGGCAGGTCGTCGGGAACGAGCGTGAAGCGGTTCTCCGCCGCGGTCGCGATGTCGAGGGGCGTCAGCGACAGCGCGCGCAGCACCTGCCGGTAGGAGGGATAGCCGGGTGCCCCGACCGCGACGCGGGCGCCCGGATCGAACAGCGCGACGAAGGCAAGGAGGAACCCCGCCGACGAGCCGGTGGTCACGATGACCCGGGCCGGGTCGAGGTCGACGCCGTGGCGGTCGCGGTAGAGCCGCGCGATCCGCGCTCTGAGCGCCGGCAGGCCGAGGGCACCGGTATAGCCCAGCGGGCCCGCGGCCATCGCCTGCGTCAGCGCCGCCCGGGCCGCGGCCGGCGCCGGCGTCGCGGGCTGTCCGATCTCCATGTGGATCACGCTGCGCCCTGCCGCCTCTGCGCGCTGGGCCGCGTCCATGACGTCCATCACGATGAAGGGATCGACGGCGGATCGTTCCGACACTCTCATGGCGGCGCTGCTGGCATGGGGCCGCGGGGGACGTCAACGCCGCGTGATCGTCCGGGCCTTTTGCTTGCCCCGCGCCGACGGGGGCGGCAAAGGTGCCGCAAGCTCCTGTCCCCGCGAGGTTCGCCATGCTCCGACTGCTCCCGCTGATCGCCGCCGCGTGGCTCGCGACGCCGGCTGCCGCCGACCTGACCGACATGAACGAGGCCGAGCGCGCGGCGTTCAGGGACGAGGTGCGCAGCTACCTGCTCGAGAACCCCGAGGTGCTGATGGAGGCCATCGCCATCCTCGAGGGCCGGCAGGCCGAGGCGCAGGTCGCGGCCGATGCGGATCTCGTCGCCGAGCATGCCGAGGCGCTCTTCGAGGACGGGCGCTCGTGGATCGGCGGCAACCCCGGCGGCGACGTGACGATGGTCGAGTTCCTCGACTATCGCTGCGGCTACTGCCGCCGGGCGCATCCCGAGGTCCTGAGCCTGGTCGAATCCGACGGCGACATCCGCTGGATCGTCAAGGAGTTCCCGATCCTCGGCGACGACTCGGTTCTGGCGTCCCGCTTCGCCATCGCCACGCGCAACGTCGCGGGCGAGGAGGCCTACGCCCGGGTGAATGACGCGCTGATGACGCTGCGCGCCGATGTGAGCGAGGCGGCGCTCGAGCGCCTCGCCGCCGACCTCGACCTCGACGGCGCCGCGATCATGGCGGCGATGGATGCGCCCGAGGTCGCGGCGGAGATCAACGCCAATCGGGCGCTCGCCCAGTCGATGGGCATAAGCGGCACCCCGACCTTCGTCGTCGGCGATCAGATGCTGCGCGGCTACCTGCCGCTCGAGGAGATGATGCGGGTTGTGGACCAGGAGCGCGGAGAGGGCTGAGGCCGCGACGC
>CAYMRW010000404.1:0-2769 GCA_964392825.1 uncultured Rhodobacterales bacterium | reverse complement strand
GCGGGATTGAGCGCCTTCTGGTTCCACTCGGCCCGCGCCACGGGCGCCGGCAGGGCGATGCGGGTGGCGGCCGGCGCCGCCTCCTCCAGCGCCGGGCGGATGTCGAGCCGCTGGCCGGGCAGGACCTCCTCCTGGTCGCATGCCGCGACGAGGATCATGGCCACGATCGCGCCGAATGCCGGTCTCATCCCTGCACGCCTCCCTGCCCCGCGCCGGCCCACTCAGCCGCCCGCGCCGGGCTCGATGGTGCCGCCAAGGGCGTTGATCATCCTGCTCGCCCTCCAGCGCAACCCCTCGGAAACGCCGCCATCGGCGATGACGTCGCGGAGCAACGCCACCGCCGCATCCGTCTCGCCCTGCTCCACCCGGGCATAGGCCGTCTGCTCGAGCGCGAGAAGGCGGTAGGGTGCGCCGGCGGCGGTCAAGGGCTCGAGCCGCGCGATGCGCTCCTCGGGCGAGAGATCGTCCGCCTGCGCGAGGATCGCCTTCAGCCGCGCGGCGTCCTGCCACCGCGCGGTCTCGGCCCGCTCGGCCGCCTGCTCGTTCGAGACGACGACGTCCGCCCCCCCGGCCACCGCCTCGGCCGCGGCGAGCATGGCGATGAAGGCGCCGGCGTCGCCCTCGGCCGCGATCCCGGCGAGGGCCTCGGCGCGCGCGGCCGCATCGGGGGCCGAGAGCGCGGCAAGGACCGCGTCGCCGAGCTCCTGCGCGGCGGACGTCGCGCGGGATTTGCGCCACTCGTTCCACGCAGCACCGCCCACGACCAGGAGGACGACGAGGATGGCAAGCCATGCCCAGCGGCGGAAGAGCGCAAACAGACGGTCGCGCCGAACCTCGTCGCTGACCTCCGCCATGAAACTGTCGTTGTCGCTCATCGTCGCTTGCGCCGGCTGCCTCCCCGCCTCTTACACAGGGGCCGCACCCGATGCCAAGGCGTGTCCACGACGTCGCATCGCGGCTTTCTGAACGATATAGTTCAGTGTAGCCTCTTCACATACGCTGTGCTCTTGCTAGGTCGGAGACACGAGGCGGACGGTCGGCCGCCCCGTGCGCAGCGCGTCCAAGTCTCGACCGAGGACAAGGAACCGGACCGATGCGGCTCCTCCCAGTACTGACGTCCGTCGTCGTGATGGCGTCGCTATACGCACTCGTGTTCGAGCGCGACACGGTGATGGCCGTCGCGCAGAACGCGGCGCCCGCGGGCGAGGCCGGGAGCGCGGAGGCCGATCCGACCGAGGCGGCCGTCTCGGTCGTCGCGCTTTCGTCCGAGGCGCGCGAGATCGACGGTGCGGTCGTCCTGCGCGGGCGGACAGAGGTCGCGCGGCAGGTCGAGGTCCGCGCCGAGACCACGGGCAAGGTGGTGTCTTCGCCCCTGCGCAAGGGCGCCTCGGTCGAGGAGGGCCAGCTTCTCTGCGAGATCGATCCCGGCACCCGCGAGGTCGCGCTCGCCGAGGCCGAGGCGGGTCTGCCCGAGGCGGAGGCGCGCTTCATCGAGGCGGAGGCGCGCGTGTCGGAGGCGCGCATCAACAACCGGGCCGCCTCGCGCCTCATCGAAGGCGGCTATGCCTCCGAGACCCGGGTCGCCGCGACCGAGGCCGAGGTTCAGTCGGCGCTGGCGGGGGTCGAGGCGGCGCGGGCGCAGGTGCGCTCGGCCGAGGCCGCCGTCGCCGCGGCCGAGCTGGAGCTCGACCGCCTGAAGATGACCGCGCCGTTCCGCGGACTCCTCGAATCGGACACGGCCGAGATCGGATCGCTGCTGCAGGCGGGATCGCTCTGCGCCACGGTGATCCAGCTCGATCCGATCAAGCTCGTGGGGTTCGTGCCGGAGGTCGAGGTCGACCGGATCTCGCGCGGTGCCGCGGTCAACGCCCGGCTGGCCTCGGGCCGCACGGTCGTGGGCGAGGTGACGTTCATCAGCCGCTCGGCCGACGAGACCACGCGCACGTTCCGCGTCGAGGCCGCGGTGCCGAACGACGACCTGAGCATCCGCGACGGCCAGACCGCCGAGATGGTCATCGACGCGGCCGGCACGATCGCGCACCTCATCCCGCAATCGGCCCTGACGCTCGACGACGATGGGCGGCTCGGCGTGCGCCTCGTCCGCGACGCCGTCGCCCGCTTCGTGCCGGTCCAGGTGATGCGCGATCTGCCCGAGGGCGTGTGGGTCTCGGGCCTCGACGCATCCGTCGACATCATCGTCGTCGGGCAGGAGTTCGTGACTAACGGCGTTCCGGTGGACGCCACCTACCGGGAGAACGCCGGATGACCGGCATCGTCGACTGGGCTGCCGGCCGGGCGCGGATGATCCTGGCGTTCATCGCGCTGTCGATCGCCGTCGGGGCCTTCGCCTACGCCTCGCTGCCGAAGGAGGGCGAGCCCGACATCGAGATCCCGGCGCTGTTCGTCTCGGTGCCGTTTCCCGGCATCTCGGCCGAGGATGCCGAGAAGCTGCTCGTCAAGCCGATGGAGACCGAGCTTTCCGACCTCGACGGGCTGAAGGAGATGCAGGCGACGGCGGCCGAGGGCTATGTCGGCGTCGCGCTCGAGTTCGAGTTCGGCTGGGACAAGACCAAGACCATCGCCGACGTCCGCGACGCGATGAACAGCGCCGAGGCGGACTTCCCCGAGGGCGCCGAGCAGTACTCGATCGTCGAGACGAACTTCTCGGAGTTCCCGATCATCATCGTCAACCTGTCGGGCCCGCTGCCCGAGCGGACGCTGCTGCGCGTCGCCTCCGACCTGCAGGACCGGCTCGAGGCGCTCGAGCCG
>CAYMRW010000403.1:0-2777 GCA_964392825.1 uncultured Rhodobacterales bacterium | reverse complement strand
CCGATGGAGACGAAGACCGTCGGGCTGGCCGCGAAGTTCGGTTCGAGCGCATCGGTCAGCGCGGACTGAAAGTCGCTGACGGTGCGACCGGCGGCGCGCAGGGTCCCGGCGAGGGGAAACGTCACCGAGCCGTCTGGGAGCACGAGCGTGCTGCGGTTCAGGCTCTGATCCTCCAGAACCTCGATGCGCAACGTGTCACCGCGCTGGATCTGGTACGACCCCTGAGCAGCGGCGACACTGGCCAGCAAAAGAGAAGCAGCAGCCGCGAGAAAGGCGCGTATCATGGCAAGTGTCCGCTCATCGTTTTCCGCAGGTTAATGCGGCTGTGATCCCCGCAGTAGACCGAACCGCGGGCCACATGGAAGCGCCCCGTCGATAAATGGAGCGCTGTTACGACGGGGACACACCGCGGACTACTCGGACGCGCTCTTCAGTTCCGCGAGCTTGTCTCGCACGGCCTTGGTCTCGGGAAGCGGGCGTCCTGCCTCGGCGAGACTCAGCGCCCGGCCAAGGGCGTCGAGGGCTTCGTCCGTTCGCTCGAGCGCGGCGTAGGCCATGCCGAGGTGGTACTGGACGCTCGGGTCTTCGCTGAGTGCCGCCGCCGCCGGCTCGAGGTGCTCGACGGCCTCCTGGTGCTCGCCGCGAAGGTGGGCGATCCAGCCGTAGGTATCCTGGAAGGCCGGAACCTCGAGGCCGCGCAGGCGCCTCGCGACGGAATAGGCCCGTTCGATCGATTGCGGGTCGTCGTTCAGCGTCGTCAGAAGGCTTGCATAGTTGTTGGCGATGACCGGGGACGAGCTGTCGCGCTCGTACATCTGCGCATAGATCTCGAAGGCTCCCTCGAGATCGCCTCCACTCTGCAGGTTGGATGCGCGGATCCAGAGAAGCTCGACGGCGTCCGGGTTCGCGCTCAATGCGTCATCGAGCGTGGCTTCGGCCGCTTCGTCCCGCCCGTCGCTGCGTTGCAGGAGATAGAGGGCCCGCCAGACGATGCTGGACTTGGGCTCGTCCTCGGCCAGTTCGGCCAGGATTTCCTCCGCCTCGCCGAGCTCCCCCTGGAGTTCGTGCATGCTGGCTTGCAGGAAGCGCAGGGTCGGTTCGTCGGGGGCATCGGCGAGTTGCGCATCGAGGTAGGTCTGGGCCGCGTCCAGGTTCCCGGTCTCGATATGGGTGCGCATGATCGCCACCTGCGCCCCAAAGCCTGCCTCGCCGCTTTCGACGAGTTGCTCGAGAAGGCCCACGACCTCGTCGCTTCTGCCCTGCGCCGCGAGGATCTGCGCCCGGAGCGCATTCTCCGCCGCGTCCGTCTCGGGCGTGTCGAGCCGCGCCAGGGTGTCGGCGACCTGCCGCGCGCGCGACCAGTCCCCTTGACCCACGTGGATCGATCCGAGGAGCTGCAGCAGCTCGGGGTGGCCCGAGTTCATGCGCAGGCTGTCGACCAGCGTCCGCTCGGCGATTTCGGGATTGTCGTTGGCGAGAAGGTATCGCGCGTAGCGCAGCGTCTCTGCCGGAGCCCGGTCGGAGACCTCGACGGCCAGGGACAGCATCTCGGCCATGAGGGCGCGATTGCCCGATCGTTCGTACGCCCGCGCCATCAGGGTCATGAGGGCCGGGTCGCGCGGACTCTGTTCCAGCGCCGATCGCAGGTTGCGGATCGCCTCGTCGGTCTCGTCCGCCTCAATCAGCCACGACGCACGCATCTTCAGCGCCTCGCTCTGGCTCGAATCGGCGGCCAGCACATCCTCGACCAGCGCGCGGGCCCCGACGCTGTTCCCCGTCTCTTCGAGCATGCGGGCAAGAGCGACCTTCACCTGGCGCAGCTGGGGGCTGTCGGCCTCGGCCCCATCGATGATTTCCTCGAGTTCGGCAACGGCGGCGTCGCGCTCCCCCTCCTCGAACTTGAGCCCGGCACGGACCGAGCGATAGATCACCGCGTTCTCCCCATCGGCCGCGATCACCGCATCGAGCTCTTCGATCGCCGTCTGCCGGTCGCGGAACTCCACGAGGAAGCGGACGAGGTCGATCTTCTCCGTGCTTCCGCCGTCCCCGGCGCGATCGCGCAGGAACGTCTCGGCATCGTCGATGCGGTCCTGAGACAGATACCACCGGATCAGCGTCGCGGGGATCGCCGTGTCGTCCGGGTAGAGGTCGACCATGTCGAACAGGGTCGATTCGACCGCGTCGAGATCTCCCATCTCCTCCAGGAGGGCGAGCCGCATTCCGTAGAGGCGGCGCGCATCCCCGGCGTTCTCGATCGCGAGATCGAGTTGGGCGAGGGCTTCCTCGCGGCGCCCTTCCCGCGAATAGTAGTCGGCCAGCATCTCCGAGAGCAGCGAGCTTTCCGGCATGACCGCGACGAATTCCTCGGCCTCCGCCGCGATCTGAGACAGCGCCTCTGCACCCTCTTCCCCCTCGATGGCGGCACGGTAGCGCATCGCAAGATCGGCAAGTCGACCCGTCGGATCGTCGGGGTCCTGCTCGATCACCTCTTCCGCGTGCGTCGCGATCTCGCTCCAATCGCCCCGGTCGAGGGCAATGCGCGTCAGCGCACGTCGCGCTTCGAGGTCGTCGGGGTACTGCTCGACGAGCCGGAGATACTGGCCGTAGCCCGCGGTGAGATCGCCCCGCTCGATCTCGGCCTCGGCGATCAGACGCCGCGCCTCCCTGTGCTTTCCGTCGAGCCGGAAGACGTTGCGGAACTCGACGATGGCCCGGTCGACATCGCCTGCGGCCAGAAGCGCCTTGCCGTCCTCGAAATGCTCGCGCGCACGCTCCTC
>CAYMRW010000402.1:0-2782 GCA_964392825.1 uncultured Rhodobacterales bacterium | reverse complement strand
ACACTCCCGATTTTCGTTGCCCGCGCGCGCACTCCGGCCGCCCGGATCGATGACATCAAGATAAAGGCTGGGGCCGGCGGTTCAACGCGCGATCTCGCAGATGCTGAATACGTCGCGGCCGTCGACGAGCCGCGCGCGCCAGTTTCGCCCGAAGCCCGCCAGCGGAGCGGAGAGAAGCTCGCTCCGCCGCCAGAGGGCCGGCGTCGCGTGAAGGCTCGCCGCCGGCAGTCCCTCCGCGCGCCAGCCGGGACAGAGGAGCAGGCCATCGGGGCCGAGCGCGCGCACCTCCGCGTCCGGCGCCCCGGTCCCTTCCAGGACCCAGCGTCCGTCCCAAGGGACGCCTGCCCCGGCGACAAGATGGCGGACGGCGGCGAACTCCCGCGTGATCCTGACATCGCGGCCGCACGTGGTCAGCCGGCATCCGTGCAGAACGCCGCTGCCACGTTCGGCGAGATGCTCGAGCGGCGCGAAGCGCGGGCGATAGGCTACGCCCGACACCCACCGGAGGGCTGCCGCGAGAAGGCGCGTGCGGGTGTCGGCCGGCGCTGCGGCGAACGCGGCGCGGTCGATCAGGAGATCGCCCGCCTGCTGGCGGACGGCGCGGCGGCGAAGGTCCTCCGCGGCATCGTCGAGGACCAGGCGGGCACGCCGCATGTGCGCCGCGGTCGTCGCGAGGCGCTCGGTCGTCAGCCCGATGCCGCCGGGTTCGGCCAGGACGCGCCGCGCCCGCACGCGATCGAAGGCCGGGTCCTCGTTCGTCGGGTCATCGATCCAGGCGTGGCCGCCCGCCGTCAGCCAGTCGCGAAGCTCGAGCCGCCGCATTCCGAGGAGCGGACGCCCCCAGATCGGCGTCCGGCCCGAACGCGCCGCCATTCCGGCGAGGCCGTCGACGCCCGAACCGCGGGCGAGGCGCAGAAGAACGGTCTCTGCCTGGTCGTCCATCGTGTGGCCCGTCAGGATGGCGTCCACGCCCGCCGCGTTGCCCCATGCCGCGAGGAGCCGGCGCCGGGCAGTGCGGGCCGCGTCCTGCAGGTTGCCCCTGCCGTCCCACCCGCGCCATGGCAGGATCGTGTGCGACAGCCCCAGCGCCGACGCGGTTCGGGCCACCATCTCGGCCTCGCCCGGCGCCTCCGGCCGCAGCCCGTGATCCACGGTCGCGACCGCGAGGGCGACGCGGCCCGGCGCCCAGTCGCGCGCGAGGCGGAGCAGCGCCATGCTGTCGCCGCCCCCGGACACGGCAAGGCCGATGCGGGACGGCGGCGCGCCCTCGAATATCTCGTCGACGGCTGCGGCGAAGCGCGCCGCCAGCGTCATCCGCAGCCGAGATCCGTCGCCGCGCCGGCCGCCGCATCGGCCACGGGGTCCCCGGGGTAGCGCACCGAGACCTCCTGCAGCGTGACGCAGGCCTCGCGCGCCTGGCCGAGCCGCCCGAGGGCGAGTCCGAGCTGCAGGAGCGCCTGCGGCGCCGTGTCGGCCTGCGGGCTGCCGGAGAAGCTGTCGAGATAGGCGCGCGCAGCGTCGGAGTCGCGGCCCTGCCGCTCCAGCGCCTGACCCCGCAGGAAGTGCGCCTGCCCCGCGAGCGGGCTGCCCGGATAGGCGTCGGTGAAGGCGCCGAACCCGTCGGCCGCAGCGGCGAATTCGCCCGCGTCGAACGCCGCCTGCGCCCGGTCGAAGTCGCCCTGCTCGCCAACGGCAAGTTCCGGGCCCTCGCCCGACGCGGCCTCTGCAGACGCGGCCTCGTCTGACGGGGCCTCGCCCGGCGGGGCCTCGCCCGACGGGCGCGCTGCCGGCGGCAGCGTCGCCGTCCCCTGGCCCGCCTGCGCCTCCTCGCCGAGCGGCAGGGTGGCGCCGACCTCGCCGATGTCGCAGCCGGGCTCGAGCTCGCAGACGCGGAACTCCAGATCGCCGATCCGGTTGGTGCCGTCCGCCACGACCCGGCCGATGCGTGCCTCGAGCGCCTCGACCCGTGCCGTCTGTTGCGTCAGGGCCGCCTCGATCGCGTCGATCCGCTCGAGCGTGGTCTCGCCACCGATCCCCGCGCCGCCCGCCCCCGTCGTGCTGAGCTCGCGCTGCAGCCGCTGCAACTCGACGTAGAGCCCGGCAAGCTCCTGCCGGATGTCGGCGAGGGTGCCTGCGTCCTGCGCCGCCGCCGGCAGCGCGACGGCGATGGCGAGCGCGGCGAAGGCGCCTCGCATCAGACGCCCGCGCCGGGTCTCAGCACGGTGACGGCGCGGCGGTTCTGGCGGTAGCAGGCCTCGTCCGAACATATCTCCAGCGGCCGCTCCTTGCCGTAGGTGACCGTGCGCAGACGCGCCGGCGAGACCCCGCGCGAGACCAGGTACTCCTGAACCGACGAGGCGCGGCGGGCGCCGAGCGCGAGGTTGTACTCCCGCGTGCCCTGCTCGTCCGCGTGCCCCTCGATCACGGCGCTGTAGTCGGGGTTGTCGTTGAACCACGCCGCCTGCTGGTCGAGGGTCGCCCGTGCCGCGTCGTCGAGCGTCGCATGGTCGACGGTGAAGAGGATGCGGTCCCCCACCCGCTCGGCGAAGTAGGCCGGCGACGCCGGGTTCGACGCCGTCGCGCCAGGCACGGTCCCGATCGCGGGCCCCGTGCCGACCCCGCCCATGCCCGCGTTCTGACACGCGGCGAGGCCGAGGACGGCGCCGACGGCCAGCAGTTTCACCAGTGACTTCATGCGTATCGCGCCCCTTCCGGTCTCCGCCGCGACGTTACAGTCCGCCGCCCGCAGCGTCACGGCAAAAGCGGCGACCAGCTCGGGTCC
>CAYMRW010000401.1:0-2784 GCA_964392825.1 uncultured Rhodobacterales bacterium | reverse complement strand
GACTACGCCCTCATCGGCGAGGACGGCGACGAGATCCGGCAGATCGCGGCCGAGGTCGACCACTCGATCTCGTTCTGACCGAAACAACGGGAACGCGCGGATGCGGCCGCCGTCTTTCGACGGCGGCCGTTCGCGCGTGACGGGGCGTCCGCCCAGCCCCGCAGATTTTTCGCCTCCCGCCCGGATGAAACCTCCGGCGCCCGCGTTCTTCCTACAATGACGGTGGTCGTCGGACGCACCATCGGCGCCGTCAGAAAACGTTCCGCGGTGGGAAGGAGGGGACATGACCCAGGTTGCAACACTGACGCTCGAGGACATCGGCGAAACGCGGGCTCGCGCCTTGCGAAGGCCATCCGTCGACACGTCGGGCGTCGCAAACGCCAGTCCCCAGGCGCCTGGGCATCGGGATCGCCCCCACGGTCCCCCGGTCCACCTCGTTCCCGCCGCGGACGTCCTCTCGGTCGCAACGGCTTCCGAGCCGGAGCCGGGCGCTCTGCTCAGGGCCGCGTTCTGGCGCGCGATCGACCGCACCGGGCTCAAGCCCCTCGCGCACATGCTCGCGCGCTACCCCAAGCTCGCAACCGGGTTGGTCCTGCCGGCTCTGACCATGTCGGTCCTGTTCTTCCTGATGAGCGACGGCATCGCCCTCTTGCTCGGCGCCTGGAGCCTGGCCATGGGCTTCGTGTTCGCCGTCGCCGCGGCACGCGAGATGGCACGCGACGGCATCGACTTCAGCGCCGGGCCGGACGTGCCCGAAACGCCGTGAACGGTCCCCGCGCCTTCGACCTGCCCACCCTGGGCATCATCGGGGCCGCGACGTTCCTGGTCTGCGGGCCGATCCTCCTAGACCTGCAAGGGATCGCCGCGCTGGCGGCCGTGATGGTCGGTGCCATCGGCATCGCCCTCGGCGTCAAGACGCTGCTCCGCCCCGAGCGGTGGAGCAGCCGGCTGATGGTCGACGGCGGCCTCGCCTCGGCCCTCGCCCCCTGGATCGCAGGGTTCGCCGCCACCGATCTCGCGACCGCCCTCTTCGTGATCGTCGGTGCCGCCTTCGCCGGCCGCGCCTTTTGGCTGATCGAGACGACCACGAGCGAACCGCCCTCGCACTGAGGCGGTCGGGCTGGAGCGCCTGACCGCTTCCCGCGTCTGCCTCGTCGTCCCCGAATGCTGCACCTTTCCCGGCCGCCCTGGGCGTGGCCGATTTTCCGCTCGGCGCCGGGATGAAAGGCCGCACTGAGGCGTTCTTGAGAATGAAGGGCGGGGTCGCCGACGCCGCCCTGAGACTTCGAACAGATCGAAAGGAACCCGAAGGTCCGGGCCCCTCTGGCGACCATCTGGCAGCTGGTCGTGATGTCGGACCTCTTCAGCTCCAGCGAACGTATCGCTGCCGATGGAGAGCCGTGAATGGGCGCCCCGCAGGTACTCGACCTTTCCCCGTTCCGCATCGCCGCGGAGCCCGTGCCGCAGCGACCCGTGCTCCGCCTGGCGCCGCCGCTGCCGCCTCCTGCCCCGCCCGAGCCACGGCCGCGCCCGGCCGCGACCTTCGACACGTCCGCGGCGCTTCTCGCCGGCCTCTGGGCGTCGCTCAACCCCGGCGACCTGCAGTCGTGGCTCGTGGGGGTGCCGGCCGTCGTCGCGGGCGCCGCGACCGTGGTCTGGCTCCGGCCCGCCCACGCCGCCCTGATCCGCCCCTTGGGGGCGCTGCGCTTCGCGCTCTTCTTCGCGCACCAATCGGTCCGCGGCGCCACCGACGTCGCGCTGCGCGCCCTCGATCCGCGGCTGCCCGTCGACCCCGCGTTCGTCGAGATCGACCTCGACCTGCCCCCGGGCGCCGCCCGCGTCGCCTTCGCCAACGCCGTCACGCTCCTGCCCGGCACGCTGACGGCGGACCTTCGCGGCGACCGCGCGGTGATCCACGTCATCGACCGGAACGCCGACATCATGGCCGAGCTGCGCCAGGTCGAGGCGCGGGTGCGTGCCGTGTTCGCGACAGGGGGCCGGACATGACGACCGCCCTCGTCGTCGCCATGAGCGCGCTTCTCCTGACCCTCGCCGCCGGGCTCGTCCGCATCGTGCGCGGGCCCGAAGACGCCGACCGCATGCTCGCGGCGCAGCTCCTCGGCACCGGCGCGGTGGCGATCCTGATCCTGATGTCGCAGGCGATGGTGGCGCCGCGCCTCCTCGACATGGCGCTGGTCTTCGCGATCCTCGCGCTCGTCGCCGTCTCCTGCTTCGCCGCAACCGATGGACCTGCCGATGACGACGACCCCCGCTGACCTGGCCGGCATCGCGCTGATCGCGCTCGGCCTCTTCTACTTCCTCGCCGGCAGCGTCGGCCTCCTGCGCTTTCCCGACGCCGCGAGCCGGCTGCACGCGCTGACCAAGGCCGACAGCCTCGGGCTCGCGCTGATCGCGGCGGGCGCGGGCTGCCTCGCCGGCGCCTGGGAGGTCTGGGTGAAGCTGGCGCTGATCTGGATCTTCGTGGCGCTCGCGAGCGCCACCGGCGGCCATCTCGTGGCCCGCCACGTCCTGCGCCGGCGGAGGCCGTCGTGACCGATCCCTGGCTGATCTTCGACCTGCTGCTCGTCGGCACGATCGTCTGGATCGCGTGGGCGGCGCTCGCCGCGCGCGACGACTTCGCGGGCATCGTCCTGTTCATGGTCATGGGCCTCGTCGTGGCGATCGCCTGGGCACGGCTCGACGCGCCCGACGTGGCGCTGGCCGAGGCCGCGGTCGGCGCCGGCATCACCGGGGCGCTGTTCCTGCGCACGTGGGCCGCGATGC
>CAYMRW010000400.1:0-2797 GCA_964392825.1 uncultured Rhodobacterales bacterium | reverse complement strand
CGATGGGGTCCGAGCGGCTGGCGGGCTGCGACCTCTGGGTGACCCTCGAGCCCTGCGCGATGTGCGCCGCGGCCGTCGCGGCGGCACGGATCGCGCGCCTCTACTACGGCGCCGACGACCCCAAGTCGGGTGGCGTCGCGCACGGCGCCCGGGTCTTCGCCCACCCCCAGGCGCACCACGTCCCCGAGGTCTACGGCGGGATCGCGGCCGGCGAGGCGGCGGCGCTGCTCCGAGCCTTCTTCGCGGGCCGCCGTTGAACTCAGATCTCCACCGCCTCCATCACCGCCGGTGTGCGTACGTCGATCCCCGGCAGCGCCGCGACGAGCGCATCCGGCGACTGCGCCAGCATCGGGAAGGTGCCGTAGTGGCACGGGATCACGGTCTTGAAGTCGAAGTAGCGCCGCGCCGCCCAGGCCGCCCGCTCCATGTCCATGGTGAAGTGCCCGCCGGCGCAGAGGATGCCGATGTCGGGCCGGTGCAGTTCGCCCATCCAGGCCATGTCGGCCATGATGTCGGTGTCGCCCGAGAGGTAGATCGTGTGCCCCTCGCCCGCGATCATGTATCCGGCCTCGGAGCCCGCATAGATCGGCCCCCTCTCGCTCAGACGGTCGTCGACCGACGACGAATGGACCGCGTTCACCATGGTCACCGCGACCCCGCCCAGATCGACCGTGCCGCCCTTGTTGAAGCCGACTGTCTCGATCCCGTGCGTCTCGGCCCACCATTCCATCAGGTCGAAGATGCCGACCACGGGAACGCCGAGTTCCTTCGCGAGATCGGGCACCTCGGAGGCGTGATCGGCGTGGCCGTGCGTCAGGAGGATGTGCGTCGCGCCCGAGATCGCCTCGCTGCGGCGTTCGTCGGGGAACGACGGGTTGCCATCGAGCCAGGGATCGGCAAGCAGGGCCCTGCCACCGATCTCGATGCGGAACGACGCGTGTCCGAGCCAGGTAATTCTCATCCGGTTCTCCCTCGTCTGCGTTCCTGTCTGTAGCACCGCCGGGGGAGAGCGTCATGGAGTGGAACGCCTACATCGACGCCTACTGCGAGCGGACCGACCCGGGCTACTGGGCGGAGCCGGTGAACGCGCTCAGCAACGCGGCCTTCCTCGTCGCGGCCGCGATCATGTGGCGCCGCACCCCCGGATTGCCGCTGGCGCGGGCGCTCTGCGTCGTGCTCGCCGTCATCGGCGTGTCGAGCTACCTCTGGCACACGCATGCGCGGGCGTGGTCGGTCGCCGC
The DNA here is from genome assembly GCA_964392825.1 of uncultured Rhodobacterales bacterium. Lineage (GTDB taxonomy): Bacteria > Pseudomonadota > Alphaproteobacteria > Rhodobacterales > Rhodobacteraceae > Roseitranquillus. The sequence continues at coordinate 1,556 of CAYMRW010000400.1, read as the reverse complement.
CGATTCGGGCTCCATCGCCGTCTTCATCCTGCTCTATCTCTATGCCGCCAACCGCGCCTATCTCGGCTGGCCGGTCTGGCTCGCGCTTCTCGGGACAGCGGGCTACTTCCTCTGGTCGGCGGCGCTGACGCCGGTCTTCGACGCGCTGCCGTTCTTCCGCATCTCGGATTTTTACTGGCCCGTGGCGGCGCTGATCGCGCTATACGCTGTCCTCTTGCGGCGCCGGGCGCCTGCGACGGCGCGCGGGCTGGCGGTTGGGGCGGGGATCCTCGCGCTCTCGCTGACGTTCCGCTCGCTCGATGCGACCCTCTGCCAGAGCCTTCCGGTGGGGGTGCACTTCATGTGGCACCTGCTGAACGCCCTGATGCTCGGCTGGATGATCGAGGTCTGGCGGCGCCACAAGCTTGCCGAGAGCGCGCTCGCGCCGGCTTGAAGGCGCCGGGACGAGACGCTAAGGCCGGGCGCGTCCACCGCGAGGCCAGCGTCCCCTCATGTCCATCGACCTCAAGACCGCGCGCCGCGTCGCGCACCTTGCCCGCATCGCCATCGACGACGCCGGCCTGCCCGACCTCCAGCAGGACTTCAACCGCATCCTCGGCTTCATCGAACAGCTGAACGAGGTCGATGTCGAGGGCGTGGAGCCCATGGTCTCGGTCACGCCGATGCGGCTCAGGTGGCGGGCCGACGAGATCACCGCGGGGGGCGATCCGAAGCCGGTCCTGTCGAACGCGCCCGACGCACGCGAAGGGTTCTTCGCGGTCCCGAAGGTGGTCGAATGAGCCTCGCCGCCCTGACCATCGCCGAGGCGCGCGACCGGCTGCGGGCCCGCGACCTGACCTCGGCCGAGCTGACCGAGGCCTGCCTCGACGCGGTGGAGGACGCCGGCGCGCTGAACGCCGTGGTCCACCGCACCGACGATCTGGCACTCGGACAGGCCCGCGCGGCCGACGCGCGCCTGTCCGCGGGCGACGCCCCGGCGATGTGCGGCATCCCGATCGGCGTGAAGGATCTGTTCTGTACCAAAGGCGTGCCGAGCCAGGCCGGGTCGCTGATCCTCGACGGGTTCCGCCCGGAATACGAGTCGACGGTGACGCGCCAGCTCTTCGAGGCCGGCGCCGTCATGGTCGGCAAACTCAACATGGACGAGTTCGCGATGGGCTCGTCGAACGAGACCTCGACCTACGGCGGCGTCGTCAATCCGTGGCGGCAACGACGACGCCGCGCTGACGCCCGGCGAGTCCTCGGGCGGCTCGGCCGCGGCCGTGGCGGCCGACCTCTGCCTCGGCGCCATCGGCACCGACACCGGCGGCTCGATCCGCCAGCCCGCGGCCTTCACCGGCACGGTGGGGATCAAGCCCACCTACGGGCGCTGCTCGCGCTGGGGGATCGTCGCCTTCGCCTCGTCGCTCGACCAGGCCGGGCCGATGACCAAGACGGTGCGCGACGCCGCGATCATGCTGCAGGCGATGGCGGGCCCCGACCCTATGGACTCGACCTCGGCCCAGATCGAGGTGCCGGACTTCGAGGCGGCGCTGACGGGCGACATCCGCGGCAAG
>CAYMRW010000399.1:0-2803 GCA_964392825.1 uncultured Rhodobacterales bacterium | reverse complement strand
TGTGGCTGTCGCCGCAGACGATGGTCATGCCGGGCAGCGTCCAGCCCTGCTCGGGGCCGATGATGTGGACGATGCCCTGCCGGATGTCGTCGACGGGGTAGTAGTGCACCCCGAACTCCCGCGCGTTGCGGTCGAGCGCCTCGACCTGGATGCGGCTTTCCTCGTTGCGGATGCCGTCGACGCGGTCGAGCGTGGTGGGCACGTTGTGGTCGGGAACGGCGATGGTCTTGTCGGGCGCGCGGACCCTGCGGCCGGAGAGGCGCAGCCCCTCGAACGCCTGCGGGCTCGTCACCTCGTGGACGAGGTGGCGGTCGATGTAGAGAAGAGCGGTGCCATCCTCCGCCTCGTGGACGAGGTGGGCGTCCCAGATCTTGTCGTATAGCGTCTTCGCGGTCATGCGTGATCTCCGCCGTGTCGGGTCGGGGCCGCCGCTCCGCCGCATGCGGGACGGCGTGTCGTTCGAGACCTCAGACGGCGCGGCGAACGGTGCGGGCGGGACCGTGGAAACGCCAGGGAAGCCGGCGCCGGTCACCGATGTCGAAAAAGCGGATCATGGGACCGGCAATAGCGTGACCTCGGTACAGCATCAAGCGCGCCGGTGAACCGGAACGCTTCCGCGTGCGTAGACGGGGCTATGGGGTTCGGGCGAACGGGACGATGGGTGGTGATCCTGGCGATGGCGGCACAGGCGGGCACGGGCATGGCTGAACCGCAAGGCTGGCGCGGCTACGAGGTTCCGCACTACGCCGTCGAACGGCGCGACGGGGCGGTCGAGGTTCGCCGCACCGACCCGCACCTCGTTGCCGAGGTGACGTTGGAGGGCGGTCGCGACGCGACGCTGCGCAAGGGGTTCCGGACGCTCGCGGGCTACATCTTCGGCAAGAACGACGCCGGCGCGAAGGTCGCGATGACCGCGCCCGTGACCCATGGGCCCGGCAGCCGCATCGTCACGACCCCGCCCGCCGGCCGGAGCCACGAGAACGACCTGTGGACCGTGCGCTTCGCGATGCCGTCGGGGTACACGGCCGAGACGCTGCCCCGGCCCCTCGACGACGCCATCCGCATCGTCGAGGCGCCCGCCGAACGCGTCGCGGTGCTGCGCTTTTCCGGGTGGGGCGGCTGGCGCGCGAAGGAGGCCGAGCTCCGTCGCTGGCTCGCGGCCGCGGGCCTGCGACTCGCGGGTCCCGCGCGGCACCTCCACTACGACGATCCCTTCACGCTGCCGTGGCGTCGGCGCAACGAGGTCGTGATCCCGCTCGGATGACACGCGCTGCGGCCGTCACGGTCCGCCGACGTGCCCAGCAACGCGCCCGCGCGGGGAATCGCGGGGAATCTTGTGCGACAATCCGTCCGCGTGATATCCATGATCCTACGAGGGGTGAGGTTCGGCGACGGCGTCGCCGTGGGGGGATACGAGCGCATGATCAAGCGTTTGGCACTGGCCGCAGCTGCGGCCGGCTTCTTCACCGCGGCCGACGCGTCGGCCTGGCGGTTCGAGTTCAGCGGCGTCCTGGGTGACGTCGATAGGTTCGGCCCCGTGGGGGCAGGAACGGCACTGTCCGGCGCCACGCCGTTCACGTTCCGCGCCACTTTCGACGAGGGCGCGGACGTCACCGCGCCCACGGGGCTGCCGGGATGGGCGGCCTATGCGCCGATCCGGGCCAGCATGACGCTGCTCGGGGACACGTACCGCGTGCTCAGATACGGCGAGGACGCCGATGCGGGTGTCTCGGTCATGCTCTTCGAACCGAGCAACGTCTTCAATCCGGGGTTCTGGGCGGCCGGCATCCATGCGAACCCGCTGACGTCGGACACCGGGATCATCGCGCGGTTCGGCTCGACCGACTCGGCGCTCGCGCTCGACGATGGCCTGACGCGGACGGAGTACGGCGATTACATCGGCGCGGGCTACGTTTCGGGCAAGCCCGCGACGCCGGGCCCGGGCAACCGCTGCTGGCCGGGCGGCGGGACGACCTGTTCGAACGAGCCGTTCGTACTCTTCGGGGACGACGGGTCGATCTTCGAGCTTGCGGTGGCCTCGCGGCCGCTCGACGGGCCTCTCGACGGGATCGGGTTCGACGCGGTCCTGGCACCGGTCCCGCTTCCTGCGGGCCTGCCGCTGCTCGCCGCGGCGATCGCCGCGCCCTTCCTGCTGCGGCGCCGGCGCCGCTAAGGCGAGGTCCGATTCGGTCTGACCCGGCGCGGCGATCGTTCGCGCCGGGTTTGCCTATATGTGGCGCGCGGGGCGCGGCTTGTGCCGATGACCCCCTCCTGCGATGATTCGCACCCATGGAGACCGAGCTCCTCCGGATCTGGCTGTCGCTCCAGGACATCTGGGGTTCGGCGCGGATGCAGGCGGATCTGCTGCTGCTGCCATCTCGCCGATTGCAGCTGTTGGTCATCGCGGTCTGCTTCCTCGCGGCCTGGGCGCTGCGACGCCTGGCCGTGCCTCGGATGCGGGCCTGGCTGCACAAGCGGCAGGGCTGGCCGAGATGGCGCCTGCGCGTCATGGTCGTCGTTCAGAAACGGCTGCAGCTGATCTTCCTCGTGGCGCTCCTGTGGACCGCGACGGGGCTGATGCGCCTGATCTTCTTCTTCCCGTCGCGCAGCTACCTCGTCGAGCTCGCGGCGACCATCGCCTCGGCATGGCTGGCCATCAGCCTCGCCGCCCGGCTGATCAGGAACGTCACGCTGCGCCGCTTCGTGATGTGGGCGCTCGGCATCTGGGTGACGCTCTACTACGTCGGCCTCGGCGACGAGACGACGGCGTTCCTCGACCGCGTGGCGATCGAGGCCGGGCAGT
>CAYMRW010000398.1:1409-2805 GCA_964392825.1 uncultured Rhodobacterales bacterium | reverse complement strand
TATGCGGCGCCATCCGCAAAGCCCCGGGCCCCGCTCGGGGCTTTGCGTTCGTCCCCCCTTCGGGGAGACGATCGACCGGGGACCTCAGGGGCCCTTCACCCCGGGCGGATCGCCTCGCGAGAGGCGCCGTCCGACACGCAAACGGAAGACAGGTAACATGGCACTCAAGTCGTACAAGCCGACGACGCCGGGCCAGCGCGGGCTGGTTCTGATCGACCGTTCGGAGCTGTGGAAAGGTCGTCCCGTCAAGGGCCTGACCGAAGGCCTCACCAAGAATGGCGGCCGCAACAACACCGGACGGATCACGATGCGCCGCAAGGGCGGCGGGGCCAAGCGGCTCTATCGGATCGTCGATTTCAAGCGCAGCAAGCTGGACGTCCAGGCCAACGTGGAGCGGATCGAGTACGACCCGAACCGCACGGCCTTCATCGCGCTCATTCGCTACACGGACGGCGAGGCGGCCTACATCCTCGCGCCGCAGCGCCTCTCGGTCGGCGACAAGGTCGTGGCCGGCGCGCGGGTGGACGTGAAGCCGGGCAACGCGATGCCGTTCCAGGGCATGCCGATCGGCACGATCGTCCACAACGTCGAGATGAAGCCCGGCAAGGGCGGCCAAATCGCGCGTGCCGCGGGAAGCTACGTGCAGTTCGTCGGTCGCGACGGCGGCTACGCGCAGATCCGGCTGTCGTCTGGAGAGCTGCGCATGGTGCGTCAGGAGTGCATGGCGACGATCGGGGCGGTGTCGAACCCCGACAACTCGAACCAGAATCTCGGCAAGGCGGGCCGAAACCGGCATCTCGGCAAGCGGCCCTCCGTGCGCGGCGTGGTCATGAACCCGATCGACCACCCGCATGGTGGCGGCGAGGGCCGTACCTCGGGCCGGTCACCCCCTGGGGCAAGCCGACCAAGGGTGCTCGCACCCGGAACAAGAACAAGGCGTCGTCGAAGCTGATCCTGCGCTCGCGTCACGCCCGGAAGAAGAGGCGCTGATGACACGTTCAGTTTGGAAGGGTCCGTTCGTCGACAGCTACGTGCTGAAGAAGGCGGAGAAAACGCGGGAGTCCGGCCGCAACGAGGTCATCAAGATCTGGTCGCGCCGCTCGACGATCCTGCCGCAGTTCGTGGGTCTGACGTCCCGGTCAACGTCAGCGAGGACATGATCGGCCAGAAGTTCGGCGAGTACGCCCCGACGCGGACCTACTACGGCCACGCCGCCGACAAGAAAGCGAAGCGGAGGTAAGGCGATGGGCAAGGCAAAGAACCCCAGCCGAACGGCCGAGAACGAGGCGATGGCGAAGACCCGGATGCTGCGGACCAGCCCGCAAAAGCTGAACCTCGTCGCGGCGCTGATCCGCGGAAAGAAGGTCGAGCGCGCACTCAGCGATTTGACCTTCTC
>CAYMRW010000398.1:486-1347 GCA_964392825.1 uncultured Rhodobacterales bacterium | reverse complement strand
ATCACAACCTCGACGTCGACGAACTGGTCGTCGCCGAGGCCTATGTCGGCAAGAACTTGGTGATGAAGCGCGGGCGCCCGCGGGCGCGCGGGCGCTTCGGACGGATCATGAAGCCGTTTTCCGAGCTCACCATCAAGGTCCGTCAGGTCGAGGAGCAAGCGTAATGGGTCAGAAGGTCAACCCGATTGGCATGCGCCTCCAGGTCAACCGGACCTGGGACAGCCGCTGGTTCGCCAACACCAAGGAGTATGGCGACCTCCTCCTCGAGGACGTCAAGATCCGCAAGTTCATCCGCGAGGAATGCAAGCAGGCCGGCGTCAGCCGCATCATCATCGAGCGTCCGCACCGAAAGTGCCGCGTAACGATCCATACGGCTCGGCCGGGGGTCATCATCGGCAAGAAGGGCGCCGACATCGAGGTGTTGCGCCGGAAGCTCGCGCAGATGACCGACAGCGAGTTGCACCTCAATATCGTCGAGGTGCGCAAGCCCGAGCTCGATGCGCAGCTCGTGGCGGAATCAATCGCCCAGCAACTCGAGCGTCGGGTGTCGTTCCGGAGGGCGATGAAGCGTTCGGTTCAGAACGCCATGAGCATGGGTGCGCTCGGCATCCGCGTGAATGTCGCCGGATCGCGCGGACGGAGTGGTATCGCGAAGGGCGCGTGCCGCTGCATACGCTGCGCGCCGACATCGACTATGCGTTGGCAGAGGCGAAGACGCCCTACGGGATCATCGGCATCAAGGTCTGGATCTTCCGCGGCGAGATCATGGAGCACGATCCGTCGGCCCGCGACCGTCGCCAGCAGGAACTTCAGGAAGGCCCCGCCTCGCGCGGCGGCCGGAGGGAACGTGACATGCTGCAA
>CAYMRW010000398.1:0-476 GCA_964392825.1 uncultured Rhodobacterales bacterium | reverse complement strand
GGGCCGCATCCACGGCGAGGCCAAGGGCGGCACCGAGCTCGCCTTCGGCACCTATGGCCTGAAGGCGACCCAGCCGGAACGCATCACCGCGCGCCAGATCGAGGCCGCGCGGCGCGCCATGACGCGGCACATGAAGCGGCAGGGGCGCGTCTGGATCCGGGTCTTCCCCGACACCCCCGTCACCTCGAAGCCGACCGAGGTGCGGATGGGCAAGGGCAAGGGCTCCGTCGACTTCTGGGCGGCCAAGGTCAAGCCGGGTCGGATCATGTTCGAGATCGACGGCGTCGGCGACGCCGTGGCGCGCGAGGCACTGCGTCTGGCCGCGATGAAGTTGCCGATCAAGACACGCACGGTTCAGCGCGAGGACTGGTAGGTTCGGGTCTCTAGCAGCGAGGGCGGCGGCATGCGCAGCCGTCTTCGTTTTTGGGCATGGAATAGGCGTCGGCGGGCCGATACGGGGTTGCCAACGCGAGACG
>CAYMRW010000397.1:0-2808 GCA_964392825.1 uncultured Rhodobacterales bacterium | reverse complement strand
TGCGCGATGAAGTTCACCGCGTCATAGCGCGTCATGTCCTGCTCCTGCAGGAAGAAGGCGGCGTTCGACTCGCGCTCGGCAAAGATCGCGACGAGGACGTTGGCGCCGGTCACCTCGGTGCGGCCCGACGACTGGACGTGGATCGCGGCGCGCTGGATGACGCGCTGGAACGCAGCGGTCGGCACCGCCTCGGACCCGTCGATCTCGGTCGCGAGGGTCGAGAGGTCGTCGTCGATGAAGTTCACGAGCGTCTGCCGCAACTCCTCCAGATCGACGCTGCAGGCCTGCATGACCTTCGCGGCGTCGGGCTCGTCGACGAGCGCGAGCAGAAGGTGCTCGAGCGTCGCGAGTTCGTGGCGCCGCGCGTTCGCCAACGCGAGGGCGGAGTGGATGGCCTGCTCGAGGGTATCGGAAAATGACGGCACTCGTCGTGCTCCCCTGGTCTTGGCCGGGTCGAAGGGACGCCGCCCCGGCCCTTGAAGCATCACACCTTAGAGTTCGAGCTTACCATCCATCCTTCAAGATATTATTGGCAGCGCACTCAAACAAATCGGTGTGTGAGTGGCGTGACCGTCGCATCTGCCGGATTCGAAGGCGCGGTCAGAACGCATCCTTGCGGCGCCTGATCTCGGCAAAAACGGCGGCATCGCTCTCTCCATCCAGATGTAGGCGCGATTTCACCTCCGGCAATCCGGCGCGCAGGAACGGGTTGGTGGCCTTTTCCTCGCCGAGGCGCGAGGGCACGGTCGGCTCGTCGCGCGCGCGGGCCGCCTCGATCTGCGCGATCCGCTCCTGCAGCGCTTCGTTCTGGGATTCGATCGTCAGCGCGAAGCGCGCGTTCGCCGCGGTGTATTCGTGGCCCGAACAGACGGTCGTGTCGTCCGGAAGGGCGGCAAGGCGCGACAGGCTCGCCCACATCTGCTCGGCCGTGCCCTCGAACAGGCGCCCGCATCCGAGCGCCATCAGGCTGTCGCCGGTGAAGACCGTCGCCGCATCGGGCACGTAGAAGGCGATGTGACCGACGGTGTGGCCCGAGACGTCGATCACCCGCACTTCGGCACCGGCGAAGTCGAACGCCTCGCCGTTGGCGACGGCGCGGTCGAGATCGGGCAGGCGGCCGGCGTCGGCGGCGGCGCCGACGATGACCGGGTGGTGAGCCGACTTCAGTTCGGGCACCGCGGCGACGTGATCGTCGTGATGATGCGTGAGCCAGACCTCGTCGAGAGGCCAGCTGCGGCGGTCGAGTTCGGCCAAAATCGGCGCTGCCTCGGGGGCATCGACGAGCGCGACCTCGCCGCTCTCGGCGCGCAGCAGGAAGGCGTAGTTGTCGCGTCGGCAGGGGATCGTGACGAGGTCGAAGGGCATGGTCATACCTGTGTCCGGCCATTAGGTGGAGGCAAGCATCGCCCAACGGTGGGAACGCGGCAATGCACCTCGACGTCTACGATCTCCAGCAGTTCTATTACCGGACCCGGCTCGGCCGCGCCGCACAGCGGGCCATTCGCGAGCAGGTGCTGTCGCTCTGGCCCTCAGCCCGGAACCAGACGATCGTGGGCTTCGGCTTCGCCGTGCCTCTCCTGCGGCCCTACGTGGCAGACGCGCGTCGCGTGGTGGCCCTGATGCCTGGCCAGCAGGGCGTCATGCCGTGGCCCTCGGGACTGCCCAACGTCGCCGTTCTCTGCCGCGAGACGTTGTGGCCCCTGGGCGACGGGCTCGCCGACCGCATCGTCATGCTGCACGGGCTCGAGACCAGCGAGCACGCGGCCTCGCTCCTCGACGAGGCGGCACGGGTCCTGGCGCCGAGCGGCAAGCTCCTCGTCATCGTGCCGAACCGGGCCGGGCTGTGGTCGCGCCGCGACCGCACGCCCTTCGGCTTCGGCCGGCCCTACTCACTCGGCCAGCTCGAGGGACAGCTCGGGCAGCACGGCTTCACGGCCGAGCGGCATCTCGCGGCTCTGTTCCAGCCTCCGAGCGAACAGGACTTCTGGCTTCGCACGGGGCGTTTCTGGGAGACGGCGGGGCGGCGCATCTCGAACCGCTATGCCGGCGGCGTCCTGATGGTCGAGGCCGAGCGGCACCCGCCGCGACCGCTGCGTCCCGGGCTGCCCGAACGGGTCCGCAAACCCATCAAGGCCATCGGCGTGGTCGAGCCGAAACCCGCGTGATTCAGGCGTAAGGCGCGCTTGCGCCTAGGCGGTTGTCGACGCAGAACCATGGTGCTACATCCGCCGCGGCTTGCGCCGGGGTCGGCTCATGTCCACGAACGAGAACGGCCGCCCGCGACGCTGCGGCGGCCATCCGAACCGGCGGGGGAGATTTTGTCAGAACCGATCTCTGTTTCCACGGGCATCGCCGACAGGTACGCCACCGCCGTCTTCGAGCTGGCGCAGGGCGACGGCGGACTCGACGGGCTGGAGCGCGACGTCGACGCGCTGTCGGAGGCCCTGGGGGAGAGCGAGGATCTGCGCCGCGTGATCCGCTCGCCGATTTACAGCCGCGCCGAGCAGGAGGCCGCGATCGGCGCGGTCGCGGGCAAAATCGGTCTTTCCGAGACGATGACCCGGACCCTGCGGCTGATGGCGACGAAGCGGCGGCTCTTCGTCCTGCCGCAACTCCTGACCGCGCTCCGTCACCGCCTCGCCGATGCCAGGGGCGAGGTGACGGCGGAGGTCGTCAGCGCCTCGCCGCTGAGCGACGAGCAGCGCCGCCGCCTGGCGGAGACGCTGAAGCAGCAGGCCGGACGCGACGTCCGTATCGACATGTCGGTCGACGAGGGACTGATCGGCGGGATGCGGGTGCGGCTGGGGT
>CAYMRW010000396.1:0-2810 GCA_964392825.1 uncultured Rhodobacterales bacterium | reverse complement strand
CGAGCAGGATGCCGAGCGGGAAGCTGAGCGTGATCCCGGCGATGCCGATGATGAAGGCCAGCATGAAGCCCCCGAAATCGTCGGACGGGACGCGCAGGAGCCCGATCGGCGCGATGTCGGACAGGACGCGGGCGAGCGGCCCGGCGATGAACAGCCACCAGACCACCGGGGTGAAGAGCGCCGCGAGCCCGGCCGCGAGGGAGCCGAACCGATCCTCCGCCGCTCGGAAGGCGAACCAGCCGGCGGCGAAGCCGGCGATGACCATGAGCGGGCCCCAGATCGTGCCGCCCCAGAGAAGCCAGTAGCCGAGGAACGGATAGGCGGCCGAAAAGACGAGAAGCCTCCGCGGCACGGACTGGAACAGAATCGGCGCCACCGCGACGAGGAAGAGGACGAAGGCCGTGATCGGGCGCCAGTAGAGCGACTGCGGGTAGAAGCCGAAGAGGAGCTGCTTCCACCGCTCGGTGATGACGGCGAAGCAGGCAGAGGAGGCGTCGGCGCCGTAGCGCTCGTTCCGTATCTCGCGGCATTCGTTCAGGCTGTCGGCGATCCACACCGATTGCAGGAACCAGGGCAGGATGTGGCTCAGCACCCAGACGATCAGGCCGACTGACAGGATGGTGGCGATGACGTTGAACCAGCCCGAAAAGAGGTTCTCGCGCAGCCAGCGGACGACGCCGGTTTCGGACGCCGGGGGCTCGGCCGCGGGCACCATCGACTCGCGGACGAAGGAGACGGTCTGGGCATGCGTGTCGCTCACCTCAGCGCTCCTTCAGCTTCATGCGGTTGTTGTAGACGTTCATCAGCGATGAGATCGCCAAACTGACGAGGAGGTAGAACGCCCCGAGAAGCAGCATTCCCTCGAGCTCGCGCCCGGTCTGGTTGATCGAGATGCCGCCGAGCGTCGAGCGCACGTCCATGTAGCCGACGGCGATCGCGAGCGACGAGTTCTTGGTGAGGTTGAGGTACTGCGAGATCAGGGGCGGAATGATGACCCGCATCGCCTGCGGCAGGATGACGAGGTCCATCGTCTTCTTGGGGCGTAGCCCGAGCGCAAAGGCCGCCTCGGTCTGGCCCTTGGAGATGGCGAGGATGCCGCCGCGGACGATCTCGGCGATGAAGGCGCCGGTGTAGAGCGACAGCGCCAGCCAGAGCGCGATCAGCGAGTTCCTGAGCTGCAGCCCGCCGCTGAAATTGAAGCCACCGAGCTCGGGATACTCCAGCGTGATCGGTCGGCCGAGGACGATCCAAGCGAGGATCGCGGGGCCGAGAAGCAGCATGAGCGAGACCGAGACCACCGGAAGCTGGTCTCCGGTCCGCTCCTGCCGGGCCTTCGCATAGCGCCGCCAGGCCCAGATGGCGGCGAGCGAGGCGAGGAACACCCCCACCACGATGCCGGAGCCATCGCCCCAGACCGGTGCCGGCGCGTAGATCCCGCGGTTCGAGATGGCGACGCTGTCCCAGAGCATCATCGACGCGTCGCCGCCCTCGCGGAAATCTCGCGGCGATGGCGTCGACTCCGTCAGGATGGCGAAGATGGCGATGATCCAGAGGAGCAAGGGGACGTTCCGGAACCCCTCCACGTAGACGGACATCAACCGGGCCACGATCCAGTTCTTCGACAGTCGCGCGACGCCGGCGAACACACCGACGATGGTCGCCGCGACGCAGCCGAGGAAGGCCACGAGCAGCGTGTTGAGGATGCCGACGACCGCCGCGCGGGCATGCGTGCTGTTGGACGAGTAGGGGATCAGCCTCTGATTGATGTCGTAGCCGGCCCTCGAGTCGAGGTAGCCGAAATCGATATCTTTGCCGAGCGCCGCGAGGTTCTGAACGGTGTTCGACACGAGCCAGAACACCAGCGCCACGAGCAGCACGAACGCCACCGTCTGGATGGTCAGCGACCGGTAGCGCGTGTCGTAGATCAGCTGGTTGAAGCGAAACGCCTCGCGGGGCGGGTCGCTGACGGTCGTGCTCATGCGTGTCGGCCTCCGGTACTCGAAAGCATCATGCGCGGGTCACGCGTGCACGGCGATACACGGATCACGGGGTGCGCGAAGGCCGAAGGGCACGGACGCTGCCGTGCCCTTCAGCCGATCTGCTTACCGGAACGGCATCGCGTAGAGGAGGCCGCCGTCGGTCCACTGCGCGTTCAGGCCGCGCGCGAGGCCGATCGGAGTGTTCTCGCCGATGTTGCGCTCGAAGATCTCGCCGTAGTTCCCGACCGCCTTGATAGCGCCCGAGGCCCAGTCGTTCTCGAGGCCGATCATAGCGCCGAGCTCGCCCTCCGTGCCGAGCAGGCGGTTGACCTCGGGGTCGTCGGTCCCCTGCGCCAGCTCGTCGACGTTGGCGGACGTCACGCCGTACTCTTCGGCCGCAACGAGCGCGTTGAGCGTCCAGCGGACGATGTCGCCCCACTCGTTGTCGCCATGGCGGACGAGCGGTCCGAGCGGCTCCTTCGAGATGATCTCGGGCAGGATCACGTGCTCGTCGGGGTTCTCGAACGTCGCGCGGCTTGCGGCGAGACCCGACGCATCGGTCGTGTAGGTATCGCAGGCGCCGGCGTTGTACTGCTGCAGCGCCTCGGCGTTGGTCTCGATCGGCACCGGCTCGTAGTCCATGTTGTTGGACCTGAAGAAGTCGGCGAGGTTCAGCTCGGTCGTCGTGCCGGTCTGAATGCAGACGGTGGCGCCATCGAGATCCTTGGCCGAGGTCACGCCGAGATCGGCCGGCACGATGAAGCCCTGGCCGTCGTAGTAGTTGACGCCCGCGAACTCGAACGCGAGGTCGGTATCGCGGCTGAAGGTCCA
>CAYMRW010000395.1:0-2817 GCA_964392825.1 uncultured Rhodobacterales bacterium | reverse complement strand
GTCGTGCGGAATGCCGGACATGGACGTGTCTCCTCTGTCAGCCGAGGACAATCGTAGCTTCGTCGGCGAAGTTGGCGATCGGGATGGGCAAGTTCTCGGGGGCCGGCCCGCGACGAATGCGCCCGGCGGTGTCGTAGTGAGAGCCGTGGCACGGGCAGAACCAGCCGCCGAAGTCGCCGGCGCCGTCGCCGAGCGGCACGCAGCCCAGATGGGTGCAGACGCCGATCATCACCAGCCACTCCTCGGCCGCGTCGCCCTCGGCGCCCGGCGGCACCAGGGCGCGGTTCTCGTCGATTGCAGGCTGGTCGCCGTCGAGGTTGGGGTTTCGCGCGACGGGGTCGGGAAGCGCGCTGACGTCCACCTGCCGCGCCGCCTCGATCTCCTCGGGCGTGCGACGACGGATGAAGACCGGCTTGCCGAGATACTTCACGGTGATCTGCGTGCCCGGGGACACGCCGCCCACGTCGACGCGGATCGAGGCCAGCGCCTGCACGTCGGCGGACGGGTTCATCTGATTGACGAGGGGCCAGACCGCTGCCCCGGCAACGACGGCACCGGCTCCGGCGGTGGCGTAGTAGAGGAAGTCGCGCCGGGTGGTGTCCTGGTCATCTGCATGCGCCACGAGCAGTCTCCGTCGAACGAAAAAGCATCAATCCCGTCAGCGCATGGGGCCGCGGGGTTCCCAGGATGACTAGCTTGCTGCTAACGGAGCGTCCAGCGGGCAGTTGTCGCAGGCGCGGCGCGAAGCAGGGTGCGGCCTCATGTACCTGATCAGGCGATGGCGCGTCGGACTGATCGCCGCCTTCCTCGTCATCTCGCTCCTCGCGACCGAGCGGCGGGCGGAACCCTACGGCGACACGCTGCAGGTGGTCCTGCCGCTCGCCGGCCTCGGCTGCAGCGTCGTCAACGGCGAGGCGCTCGAGTATCTCGGACGGTTCGTCGCGATGTGGCTCACCGTGCGGCTGACCAAGCAGGCGACCGCCGAGGGTCTGGGCGAGCGGCCGCACGGCGGGCGCCACGGCTTCCCGTCCGCGCACACGTCGTCGGCCGTGTTCGGCGCGTCGTACCTCGTCTTTCAGTGTGCCGAGGGGTCGCCTGTGTTCAAGACCGGGGTCGTGCTCGCGGCCGGCTTCACCGGCGCATCGCGGATGGAGGTGCGGGCGCACGACGTCTGGCAGATCCTCGCCGGAGCCCTTTGGGGTCTCGCCTTCGAGCGGCTGTTGCGGCGTCGCGGCCCGGTGCGCGCGTGGATCGCCCGCCGGTTTCGCCGGCAGCGCCGGCCGGCGCCGGATGTCGCCCGGCCGCGTCAGCCCTCGGGCTCGGTCGCCCGCATGCTGGGACGCTCGGCGAAGCGGGCGTACCAGTCCGACAGCGTGTCGCGGCCGTCGCGCCAGCCGAGGGCGCCCTGACGGAAGTCGAGATAGCCGAGCGCGCAGGCGACGCCGATCTGTCCGGCGTGCAGGGGCCCCCGGAGATGGCTCATCCAACGGTCGGCCAGGGCGTCGAGACCGCGCCCGATCCGGGTCCGGTTCGCCTCCACCAAGGCGGCGCTGCGGGCGGCCTCGTCGCGGAACCGATCCTCGTAGACGATCTGCAGCGTCGCCTCCATCAGGCCGTCGGCCAGCGCCTCGAGCGTCAGAACCTCCCAGATGCGGCCGGCGGGATAGAGACGTTCGCCGGATCGAGCGTCGAGAAAGCGGGCGATGACCCGGCTGTCGAACACAGTCGGCCCGTCGTCGCGGATAAGCGCCGGCAGCTTGCCCAACGGGTTGGCCCGGGCCAGTTCGTGGTTCTGCTCGAGCGGTGTCGTCCGGACCGGCAAGAAATCCATGCCACCGGCGAGCCCGGTCTCGTGCGCGACGATCCGTACCTTGCGGGCGAACGGCGAGGCCGGGGAATAGAGCAATTGCATCGGCACCGGCGACCCTCCTCTGCGTTGACCGGCGCGGACGCTAGCCGCGTCGGCCAGCGGTGTCACGCGCGGTCGGCGTCCCGGTCGCGAGCCTCGTACGGCCGCGGAGGTGCGTCGCGGTCGCGCCGTAGATGCGGGCCTCGACGACCTCTCCGACACGCTGGCCTTCGTCGAAGCGGACCTCGGCGAAGCCCTCGGTGCGGCCCATGCGCGGATCCTCCATCAGCACGCGGTGACGGCGGCCGACCTGCGCCCCGAGATGCCGCGCCACGGCTACATCGCCCGCGGCGCGCAGCCGGGCGGCGCGGGTGCGGATCGTCCGCCCGTCGACCTGCGGCATCCGCGCCGCCGGCGTGCCCTGCCGCGCCGAGTACGGGAACACGTGAAGCCAGGTCAGCCCGCATTCCTCGACGAGACCGAGCGTGCGGGCGAACATCGGCTCGGTCTCGGTCGGAAAGCCTGCGATGAGATCGGCACCGAACGTCATGTCCGGACGCCGCGCGCGCGCCTCCTCGCAGAAGCGGATGGCGTCTTCGCGGAGGTGGCGGCGCTTCATCCGCTTCAGGATCAGGTCGTCGCCCGCCTGCAGGCTGAGATGCAGGTGCGGCATCACGCGGGCCTCGCAAAGGGCGTCCATCAACGCCGGATCGGCCTCGATCCCGTCGATGGAGCTGAGGCGCAGGCGCGGCAGGTCGGGCACCAGGCGCAGGATCCGCTGCACCAGTGCGCCGAGCCGCGGCGTGCCCGGTAGGTCCGGACCCCACGACGTCAGGTCGACTCCGGTCAGCACCACTTCGCGGTAGCCGCGCCCGACGAGGCGTCGGACCTGCTCGACGACGACACCGGCGGGGACCGAACGCGAGTTGCCGCGGCCGTAGGGGATGATGCAGAAGGTGCAGCGGTGG
>CAYMRW010000394.1:0-2836 GCA_964392825.1 uncultured Rhodobacterales bacterium | reverse complement strand
AGAGGTCGGCCATCTCGTCCCAGAAGCTCTGGTCGGTCTTGGCGCGCTCGTACTCCGCCTGGAGGTCGAGGATCAGCGGCATCAGGGTTTCGGAGACGAAGCGCCCGCCGAACTTGCCGAACCGACCGCTCTCGTCGGGGGCCGTCATGAAGCTGTTCAGCAGGTCCTCGGGCATCGGCAGGTCTCTCCGGGTTGCGGGCGGCGCATCATACTGCCCGCGGGCGGCGCGTAAAGGCGCGGGACCGCGACACTCAGCGTGTGTTCGGGCCGCGACGGAACCGCCGGATGAAGCGGCGGACCCGGATCGTCGCCTTCGCCACGGCGGGCCGAAGGGCCGGAATGTCGATCGCGAGGAGCAACAGGCCCAACGGGATCATCCAGATGCCCAGCACCGGCAGGAACGCCAGCATGCCGCCGAGGATGAAGAGAACTGCCGCCGGTACCCGCACCCACCGCATGCCGCTCTGCAACAACGGATCGACGACATGCCGGGCTGGCGGCGCATAGCGCGTCAGGGCATCGAACTGGCGCCGGATTCGGCCCAGCTGCTTCTCATGCTTGGAACGGGTCACAGACGCCAGCAGATGGGGCGTCCCGGCGGAGTCTTCAATCGGCCGCGCGCCCGCCCGACACGCGTTTTCCGCGTTACGCGCGCACGGCGTCGATGAAGGCGGCGATGGCGGCACCATCCTTCACGCCGGGGGAGCTTTCGACGCCCGAGCTGACGTCGACCTGCCGCGCGCCGGTGAGCCGGATCGCCTCGGCGACGTTTGCGGGCGTCAGGCCACCCGCAAGCATCCAGGGGACCGGCCAGCGGCGCCCGGCGACGAGGCGCCAGTCGAAGGCGAGACCGTTGCCGCCGGGGAGCTCGGCGCCGCTCGGCGGCCGTGCGTCGACGAGGATCTGCGCGGCGGCGCGGGCGTGCTCTTCGATGGCAGGCAGGTCGGCCTCGCCGGCGATGCCCACGGCCTTCATCACCGGCAGGCCGTAGCGGTCGCCGACCTCGGCCACGCGGGCGGGACTTTCGCTGCCGTGAAGTTGCAGCATGTCGAGCGGCACGGCCTCGACGATGGCGTCGAGCTCGGCGTCACCGGCATCGACCGTCAGTCCGACCCGCGCAATGCCCACGGGGACCGAGCCCGCGATAAACGCCGCGTCGTCGAGCGGCAGGTTCCGGGGTGATTTCTCGAAAAAGACGAACCCCAGATAGCGAGCCCCGGCCAGGATGGCGGCCGGGACGTCGGCGCTGTCGGTAATGCCGCAGATCTTGACGGCGACGCCGGCCGGCATTCAGCGCGGCACGCTGCCGTCCTCGAGCAGCGCCAGGACGTCGTTCCCCTTCGCGTTCGAGGTCTTCATCTGCGCCACCTCGCGTTCCAGGCGCTGCCGCTTGCGTTTCTCCGTCCGCATCTCGACGCGATAGCTGTGCTCCCGCCACCACTCCCAGACAAACCCGATCAGGAGCCCCGCGGCGACCCCGCCGAAGACCACGAGGAAGAGCGGAAGCGTGATCTGCCACGAGAAACCGAGGAAGCCCGCCATTGCCGCCGGCAACAGGTGCAGCGTCACCGGGCCCGAATTCGCAAGCGCGATCGTCACGAGGACGATGGCGAGGATCGTCAGGAACAAGTACCACAGAAACCGCACCGGGAAGCCTCCTTACTTGCCGTTGAGACGCTCCCTCAGGAGCTTGCCTGTCTTGAAGAACGGGACGAATTTCTCGTCCACGTCAACCGCCTCGCCGGTACGGGGGTTCCGGCCGATCCGTGCTTCGCGGCGCTTGACCGAAAACGCGCCGAAACCGCGGAGTTCCACGCGTTCGCCCCGCGCCATCGCCGCAATGATCTCCTCGAAGATCGTGCCGACGATCCGCTCGACGTCACGCTGGTAGAGATGGGGGTTCTCGTCGGCGATCTTCTGGATCAGCTCGGATCGTATCATCGGCCCCCCCGAAGCACCGGCCGCCCGATGCGTACTGCGGGAGTCGGCCGTGCTGATGGCAATATATCGGCAGGTCCGTGAGGAATAAACCGGCTATCTCAACGACCTGAAGCACGGACCGGAGAACACCGTCGAAGGCGCCTCGAGCCCGCCGGCCCCGCAGAAGGGGGCCGGCGGGCCGAATGTCACCTGTCGCCCTTGAGCGCGGCGCCCAGGATGTCGCCGAGCGAGGCGCCCGAATCCGACGAGCCGTACTGCTCGACCGCCTCTTTCTCCTCGGCGATCTCGCGCGCCTTGATCGAGAGGCCGAGACGCCGGGTCTTCTGATCGACGTTGGTGACGCGCACGTCCACCTTGTCGCCCACCTGGAAGCGCTCCGGCCGCTGCTCCGAGCGATCGCGGCTGAGGTCGCTGCGGCGGATGAACGACTTGGCGCCCTCGTACTCGACCTCGATGCCGCCGTCCTCGATCGCGGTGACCGTGACCGTCACGATGGAGCCGCGCTTGACGCCACCCACGGCCTCGGAGAACGAGTCGTCGAGCGCCTTGATCGAAAGCGAGATGCGCTCCTTGTCGGTGTCGACTTCGGTCACGACGGCCTTGACGACGTCGCCCTTGCGGAAGTTCGCGATGGCATCCTCGCCGCGCTGGTCCCAGCTGATGTCGCTGAGGTGAACCATCCCGTCGATGTCGCCGTCGAGGCCCACGAACAGGCCGAACTCGGTGATGTTCTTGACCTCGCCCTCGACCTGCGTGCCCTCGGGATGGGTCTCCGCGAAGACCTCCCACGGGTTGCGCATGGTCTGCTTGAGGCCGAGCGACACCCGCCGCTTCGCCTGGTCGATCTCGAGCACCATCACCTCGACCTCCTGCGACGTCGACACGATCTTGCCCG
>CAYMRW010000393.1:0-2858 GCA_964392825.1 uncultured Rhodobacterales bacterium | reverse complement strand
CACATGGGCTTCCACTTCCCGCTGATGCCCAGGATGTACATGGCCATCGCGCAGGAGGACCGGCACCCGATCACCGACATCATCCGGCAGACGCCCGAGATCCCCGAGAACTGCCAGTGGGCGATCTTCCTGCGCAACCACGACGAGCTGACGCTCGAGATGGTGACGGACAGCGAGCGGGACTACCTCTGGCAGACCTACGCCGCCGACCACCGGGCGCGCATCAATCTCGGCATCCGCCGACGTCTGGCGCCGCTGATGCAGAACGACCGGCGCAAGATCGAGCTCTTGAACTTCCTGCTGATGTCGATGCCGGGGACGCCGATCGTCTATTACGGCGACGAGATCGGCATGGGCGACAACTACTATCTCGGCGACCGCGACGGCGTCCGGACGCCGATGCAGTGGTCGTCGGACCGCAACGCGGGGTTCAGCCGCGCCAATCCGCAGCAGCTCTACCTGCCGGCGATCCAGGACCCGGTCTATGGCTATCAGGCGTTGAACGTCGAGGCCGAGCAGGCGGACCCGTCGAGCCTGCTGAACTGGCTGAGGCGGATCATCACCGTCCGCAAGTCCTACGGCGTCTTCGGCCGCGGCGAGATGATCCTGCTCTACCCCAAGAACCGGAAGGTGCTGGCCTACCTGCGGCAGCATGGCGACGAGACGGTGCTCTGCGTCGCGAACCTGTCGCGCTCGGCGCAGGCGGTCGAGCTCGACCTCGGCGCCTACCGCGGGCGCGTCCCCGTGGAGCTCGTCGGCCGGGCGCCGTTCCCGCCGGTGGGCGAGCTGCCCTATCTGCTGACGCTGCCGGCCTACGGCTACTTCAGCTTCCTGCTTGCCGACGAGGTCGAGGCGCCGCGCTGGCACCAGGAGGTCGCATCCGTGCTGCCCGAGTTCATGACCCTGACCACGCGCGACGGCCGCCTCTCCACGGCACTCGCCGGCCGCGAGGGCGCGCAGTTCCGCTCCGACACGCTGCCGAGGTTCCTGCCGCTGCAGCGCTGGTTCGCGAGCAAGGATCGCACTATCCAGTCCGTCGCGGTGAACGAGCTCGCCGAGTTCGAGGGCGGCTCCCGCTTGCTGACGACCATCGACGTGACCCATGACGGCGGCGAGGAGCGCTATTTCATGCCGCTCTCGGTCCTCTGGGGCGAGGAGAACCTGGCGCACGGGGCGCCGACGCTGTCCGCCACCCTCGCCAAGCTGCGTCGCGGCCCCCGGGTCGGCGCGATGATCGACGGCACCACCGACGCGACGATGAGCGGCGAGCTCCTGCAGATGCTGCGCGACGACCGCGAGATCGGCGCGGGGGAGGACCGCATCCGCTTCACCGGCACCGACCGCCTCCGCGCGAAGGAGGAGGTGGGCGAGCCTCGCCTTCTCAGCTTCGAGCAGTCGAATGCCTCGATCGCCTTCGGCAACGACGTGATCCTGAAGCTCTACCGGCGCCTGCGCGAGGGGGTTCAGCCCGACATCGAGGTGGCGCGGTTCCTGACCGGCACTGCGAGCTACGCCAACACCCCGGCGTTCCTAGGCGATATCGCGTGGGAACGCGGTGGCGAGACCGTCTCGCTCGGCGCCGCCTTCGAGTTCGTGCTGAACCAGGGCGACGCCTGGACCTACCTCGTGGATGCGCTCGACCGGGATCTCGAGCGGGTCGAGCTCGACGGGCTGAACGAGGAGATGCCGTTCGTCGGTCCGCTCGCCGTCGGCGAGCTGCTGGGGCGGCGCACGGCGGAACTGCACCGGGCCTTCGCCACCGAGACCGACGATCCGGCCTTCGCCGCCGAACCCGTCACCGAGGCCGACCTCGGCTACTGGGCCGACGAGGTGGAGCGGGAGATCGACGGCAACCTCGACGCCCTCAAGGCCGCCCTGCCGCGGCTGCCGGAGGCGGCGGCAGAGATGGCGCGGGAGGTGCTGGCCCGGCGCAAGGGTCTGAAACGCAAGGCCACCGTCGTCCGCAAGGCGCGCCCCTCCGGGGCCCGCACGCGGATCCACGGCGACTATCACCTGGGTCAGGTCCTCGTCGTGCAGAACGACGTCATGGTGATCGACTTCGAGGGTGAGCCGCGGCGGCCGCTCGAGGAGCGGCGGGCCAAGACGTCGCCGCTCCGCGACGTCGCGGGAATGCTGCGATCGCTGGACTACGCGGCCTGGTCGGCCTGGCAGTACCGGCTCGAGTTCGCGCCCGATCCGGCCGCCATCTCGTCGCGGGTGGAGGCCTGGCGCGCGTTCGCCACGGACGCATTCCGCGCGGCCTACGAGGAGACGATCGCGGGCTCTCCGGTGCACCCCGAGGATCCGGAGCTCGCCAAGGCCATGCTTGATCTCTTCCTCGTGCAGAAGGCCGTCTACGAGGTCGGCTACGAGCTCGCGAGCCGTCCCGACTGGGTGACCATCCCGCTTCGCGGCCTTCTCGCCATCTCCGAGGAATAGCCCGGCGGCGCGGCGACGGTCAGCTGGAGATCACCCCTCGCAGCCGCTCGCCGCGCCGCCGCAGCAGCTCGACCGCGATGAGGAGCAGGATCGAGACCGCCACGAGGATCGTGGCGACGGCGAGGATCGTCGGACTGATCTGCTCGCGCAGGCCGATGAACATCTGCCAGGGCAGCGTCTTCTGGTTCGCCGAACCCACGAACAGCACGATCACCACCTCGTCGAACGAGGTGATGAACGCGAAGAGCCCGCCCGAGATCACCCCGGGCAGGATCAGCGGCATCTGTACCTTGAAGAAGGTCGTCACCGGGTTGGCGCCGAGCGATGCGGCCGCCCGCGTAAGCGACCGGTCGAAGCCCACGAGCGTCGCCGTCACCGTGATGATGACGAACGGGATCCCGAGCGCGGCGTGGGCGAGG
>CAYMRW010000392.1:0-2860 GCA_964392825.1 uncultured Rhodobacterales bacterium | reverse complement strand
GGGCGGGTCGCCATGCTAAGCGTCGCTCGTCCGACATAACGCGAGAGTCGCCCGTTGTATCCCGAACGCATCCCCGAGCCCGTGCCGATCGCCGCGCCGCGCTTCGTCGCCGCCGAGCCCGATGCCGCTGCCCGCGTCGCGATCGCCGTCTATCTGCTGATGGCTGGCCCGCTGTTCGTCGGGGGCGTCGAGCCCGATGACACGGACCGGTCCCTGCTGCCTCCGGCGGCGGATCTCGCCGCGATGAACGTCCGCATCGGGCGGGCGCGCCGCCGGCCATCGCGGACCCTGCAGGCCCCGGCACCCTCGGACCCGCCGCCGACGGCGGGGGAGCTGGCGGCGCTCGTGGCGGAGGCGAACGCGACGGGCGACGCGGAGGTCGCGGCGCGGGCCGTCGCCCTCGGCACCCGGTCCGACGACGAGCTGATCCGCGTCTGCGCCCTGGGTTCGGCGGTGGAGTTCTTCGACCCCGCCGGCCTCGACCTGCCGGGGCAGGTGGCCTGGGTCCTGCGCCATGCGACGCAGGACCAGACCCGCGAGCTCATGGCGACGCTTCTCTCGCGCCTCGTGCGCGCCCCGGCGGTGGCGTCGCCGCCGACCGCCTCCGCGCCGTTCGCCGCCGGTCCCTGTCCGGGGCTGATGGCGGTCCACGGCACGGTCCTGCCCGGCTCCCGGCCGGTCTGGTCGGTTCCCGCGACCGGCCCGCTCTTCGCCCACCTCCAGGCGGTCCGCCCGGACATCTACGACGGATCGGACTTCTTCCGGTGGGAGGGCGGCTACTCGGACTACGCGCGCGAGGTGGCGGCCGAGAGCCTGGCCTCGTGGCAACGCGCTCGGGGTCTCGCCGGCATCGATCTCGTCGCCCATAGCCACGGCTGCAACGTGGCGATGGCGGCGACGCGTCGCGGCGCGGCGTTCGGGCGGATGGTCCTTTTGTCGTGCCCCGTGCACTGGCCCAAGTATGCGCTGAGCCCGGTCGGACCCGGCGTCGTCTCGGTCCGCATCCACGCCGACGCGATGATCCTGATGGACCGCGGCGGCCAGCGCTTCCCGCCCGGCACCATCCCGGACGTCGTCCTGCCGCTCTGGTACACCGGTCACGGCGCCACCAACGATCCGGCGACCTGGATGCGCGAACGCCTCGACCGCTTCATCGTCTGACAGCCTTTACCGCGGAACGGCCATTCCCTATCTTGATCGTCAACATTTGCGCGGGAAGGACAGGCCATGTCGATCGAGACCGGGGACAAGCTGGAAGGGCAGCCGCTCATTCGCCCGTCATCCACCGATCACCCGCTCTACGAGCCCGTTGTTTCGGCGTGCCGCTCCGTCTACGACCCCGAGATCCCGGTCAACATCTACGATCTCGGGCTCGTCTACACGATCGACATCACGCCCGAGAACGACGTCAACGTCGTGATGACCCTCACTGCCCCCGGGTGCCCTGTTGCCGGCGAGATGCCGGGATGGGTCGCGGGCGCCATCGAGCCCCTGCCCGGCGTGCGTCAGGTCGACGTCGACCTGACCTGGGACCCCCCTTGGGGCATGGACATGATGTCGGACGAGGCGCGTCTCGAACTGGGCTTCATGTAGCGGCCGCCGCCAGATCCGGCCCGGGCCCGAAGCCGTGCGGCATGGGCCCCGCGGAACCGACGGGCGGCGCCGTCGTTGCGCCTCGGATGCGACAGTTCGTCCGTACCGTCCTTCTCGCCCTCGGCGCGCTGTTCCTGGCGCTGCCCTCGGCGACGGTGTCGCAGCAATCCTCGGACCCGGTGTTCGAGCGCGACGCGCTGAACGCCGGTCTCGGTGCCGTACCCGATCGCCTCGACCGGGACACGCCGCGCACGGCGCTCGAATCGTTCCTCGGCGCAGCAGAGGCCGAGCGGTGGGACGCGGCCGCCCATGTCCTCGACCTGACCGAGATCGACAGGGACCGGCAATCGCATCTCGGTCCCCTGCTCGCTCGACAGTTGCATTCGGTCCTCGAACGCAAGGTCCTCGTGAACTGGGCCGACGTGTCCGACCGGCCGGACGGCATGGACGAGCGCGGCAGCAGCGACGACCCCCTGGCGGGCGAGAAGCGCCGTTCGATCTCCCTCGGCGTCGTCGAGAAGGGCGACCGGCCGGTCACTGTCCGCCTCAACCGCGTCGCCGCCGGCGACGATCCCGTCTGGGTCTTCTCGCAACAGACCGTCGCCGACATTCCCGCCCTCTACGACCAGTACGGCCCCTCCCGGCTCGAGCAGGCGATCCCCGAGCCGCTGATGCGCGACTCCGTGGCCGGACTGCGGCTGTGGGAGACCCTGTTCCTGCCGGTCGCCATGGTCCTCATCACGGTCGCGGGGCTCGCCGCCTGGCGCGCTATCGGCGCCCTGTCGGGCCGCGCCCGCGGGCGCCTCGTCCGCCGCGTCCTGCGCGACGCGCGGCTGCCCGCGACCATCGCGGTCACGGCGCTCCTCCTCTCGTGGTTGACGACCGAACTCCTGATCGTCTCGTCCCTTGCCTCGGCGATCATCGAGCCCACCATCCTTCTCGGCTACGTGGCGGCCGCCGTGATCCTCCTGATCAACGTCATCGACGCACTGATGGAGCGCGTCGTCGACCCCGATCCCGGCGAGATGTCGCAGCCGGACAAGGCCGACGAGCGGGCGCTTGCGACCGGCATGTCCGGTCTGCGCCGCGCCATCCTGGTCATCGCCGTGCTGGCGGGCGGCGGCATCATCCTGACCTCGGCCAGCGTCTTCCGCTCGCTCGGC
Source organism: uncultured Rhodobacterales bacterium (assembly GCA_964392825.1). GTDB lineage: Bacteria > Pseudomonadota > Alphaproteobacteria > Rhodobacterales > Rhodobacteraceae > Roseitranquillus. The sequence goes on along the minus strand of CAYMRW010000392.1, from coordinate 104 downwards.
CTGTCGCTCCTCGCCTCGGCGGGGGTGCTGACCCTCGTCCTCGGCTTCGCCGCCCGCGAGGTTCTGGGCAACATCATGGCCTGCCTGCAGATCTCGATGAACCG
>CAYMRW010000391.1:0-2880 GCA_964392825.1 uncultured Rhodobacterales bacterium | reverse complement strand
CGCGCCGCATCCCACCCGGCCCGCGCCGCCGCCACGTCGCGGTCGCGGTCCTGCGTCTCCCAGGTGAAGCCCTCGCCCGAGACGACGAAGCGGCACTCTGCGGCGAAGCGCTCGCGCAGGAACGTGCGCTCGCCCGTCTCCCACGTGCCCTTGATGAACTGGACCACGGCGCAGGGCATTCCGTGGGCGATGCAGCGCATGATCATGCCGAAGGCCGAGGACGACTTGCCCTTGCCGGCGCCGGTATGGACGATGATGAGCCCCTTCTCGCCGGTCTTCGTCTCCATCATGCGATCGCGCGCGACCTTGACCTTGCGCATCTTCTCGTTGTGGCGGGCGGTCAGGTCGTCCATCGGGGCTCGCTCCGGCGCTTGACAAGGGGCGCGCGATCCTCGCACGTGAGCATCGCTGGTGCCTGTCGTAAGGCAGGTGAAAAGGGAATGCGACAGGGGGAGACCCCGAAGCGCAGCCGCCCCCGCGACCGTGACCGGAGAGGTCGCCCGAAAGCCACTGGGGAACACCCCGGGAAGGCAGGGCGCCCGCCGGAGGGCCTGGGACCCCGGGCGCCTCCGACATCCGCAAGCCGGGAGACCTGCCAGCGCGAGAGACGTGAACCGGACGGGGGTGTTCCGGTGGCGGGTTCGCCCGGCCTCTGGCCCCGGTCCCCCCGTGCGAGAGGGACGGACGTGACGCGACACGAGAGGCCCGAGCCGGAACCCGCGCCATCGGTCGAGCTCCTGGTCTGCATGACCTGCCGCAGCGCCGAGACGCCGCCCGTCGCGGGCGACGACCGTCGCGAGGGGGCGGTGCTGCATGCGACGCTTGCCGGCGGCGGCCTCCCCGAGGGCGTGCGGCTCCGCGCGGTCGAATGCCTGTCGAACTGCAGCCGCGGCTGCTCCATCGCGCTGCGGGGCCCGGGGCGCTGGACCTACGTCTACGGCAATCTCGCCGCCGGCGACGCCGAGACCGTGCGCGAAGGCGCCGCCCGCTACCGCGCCGCGCCCGACGGGCGCGTGCCCTGGCGCGAACGGCCGGAACACTTCCGCCGCAACTGCATCGCCCGCGTACCGCCGCAGGAGACCGTCGTTGGTTGAGCCCGGCGCCGTCTGCACACCGCCCGGCGCGATGACGGTCGCGCCCGTCCGGCGCGGGTTCGATGCCCGCGCCGGGCGGCCCCCCATCCCAGCCGAGGACACGACATGACGGACCTCACCAAGCTTCCCGTGACGGTCGTCACGGGCTTCCTCGGCTCCGGCAAGACGACGCTGATCCGCCACCTGATGGCGAACCCCGGGGGACGCCGTCTCGCCGTCGTCGTCAACGAGTTCGGCGACGTCGGCGTCGATGGCGAGATCCTCAAATCCTGCGCCATCCCGGACTGCCCAGAGGAGAACATCGTCGAGCTCGCCAACGGCTGCATCTGCTGCACTGTCGCCGACGACTTCATCCCGACGATCGAGGCGCTGATGGCGCTCTCGCCCCGCCCCGACCACATCCTGATCGAGACCAGCGGACTGGCGCTGCCGAAGCCGCTCCTCAAGGCGTTCGATTGGCCGGCGATCCGCAGCCGCATCACCGTCGACGGCGTCATCGCGCTTGCCGACGCCGAGGCGGTGGCCGCGGGCCGCTTCGCCCCCGACGTCGCGCGGGTCGAGGCGCAGCGGGCGGCCGACGACAGCCTCGACCACGAAACCCCGCTCTCCGAGGTGTTCGAGGACCAGATCGCCTGCGCCGACATCGTGCTCCTGACCAAGTCCGACCTCGCCGGCCGCGACGGGGTCGCCCGCGCGCGTGCGGTCGTCGCCGCCGAAGCCCCGCGGCCGCTGCCCGTCATCGAGGTCGCCGAGGGCGCCGTCGACCCGCGCGTCGTTCTCGGGCTCGGCGCCGCGGCGGAGGACGACCTCGAGGCCCGTCCGTCGCATCACGACGGGGACGAGGAGCATGACCACGAGGACTTCGACAGCGTCGTGGTGGAGCTTCCCGATCTCGCGGCGCCGGACGAGCTCGTGGCGCGGATCGAGGCCCTGGCGCGGGAGCGCAACGTCCTCCGCGTCAAGGGCTATGCTTCGGTCGCGGGCAAGCCCATGCGCCTCCTCGTGCAGGCCGTCGGCGTGCGCGTTCGTGCGCAGTACGACCGCCCCTGGGGCCCGGACGAGCCGCGGCGCGGCCGCCTCGTCGTCATCGCCGAACACGACGATGTCGACGCGGGCGCCATCCGCGCCGCCCTCGCGGGCTGAGGCCGTGCGACCGGCGTCCCGCACGCGTGCCCACGGTCCTCGGCAGGCGGCCGCGCCTGCGTTCGCCCGGCGACCGCGGATTGCGGCCGGCCCGGCGCGGGCCGCTGTCCCTCGGGCCGGGTCCATGCGGCCGTGGGCGTGTGGCCCCGACGGCGTCGCCATCGCCTCCCAGCCGTCGTCGCGCCCGTCTCCGCTGCGTTCCTGTCCCCGGCGGGGGCTCCGGCCTCTGCGCTCTTGGGCCGTGCGGTCGCGGACGTTGACCGGGGGCGGCTGACCCATGCACGTCGTCTTTCGCGAGAGCCACGGGCTCGAGGAGACCGAGACGCCGACCGATCTCGGTCAGGCTCCGGCCGACCTCGTCGTCCTCTCGTTCTCGGACAGCGACCTCGGCGCCTTCGCCGCCGGCTGGCACCAGGCCTCCGGCGGGCTGCCGCCGCTCCGGCTCGCCAACCTCGCGGCGCTCCGGCACCCGCTCTCGGTCGACACCTACGTCGAGCGCACGCTCGCGGGCGCCCGCGGCATCCTCGTCCGGCTGATCGGCGGCGCCGCCTACTGGGAGTACGGGCTGGCCCAGGTCGCGGCGCTGGCGCGGGAGCGGGGGATCGCCCTCGCGGTTTTGCCGGCGGACGGCCGCCCGGACCCC
>CAYMRW010000390.1:0-2880 GCA_964392825.1 uncultured Rhodobacterales bacterium | reverse complement strand
CGCTCAGGCGTGCTCGGTCCCGAGCAGCCGCTCGAGCGCATGGAAGGCGTCGACGGCGGGGCCGTCCCACGCCGCCCCCGTCGCCTTGAAGAGCGTCGCCTGGCTCCTGAGGATGACGCCGTCCGACAAGACCTTGAGGTGGTTCGCCCTCAGCGTCTCGCCTGTCGTGGTGATGTCGGCGATGGCCTCGGCGGTGCCGTTCCGGACCGTCGCCTCCGTCGCCCCCTGGCTGTCGACCAGCAGGTAGTCCGCCACTCCGGCCTCGGTCAGGAACTCCCGCACCAGCCGGTGGTACTTGGTGGCGATCCGGAGCCGCGCCCCGTGCCGCCGGCGGAAGTCCCACGCCGCCGCGTCGAGGTCGTCGAGCGTGTCGACGTCGACCCAGAACCGCGGCACCGCGACGACGAGGTCGGCGTGCCCGAAACCCAGCCGGTCGAGCTCGATCACCGCCTCGTCCCAGCTCGTCAGCCGTTCGCGCACCATGTCGGCCCCGGTCACGCCGAGATGCACGCGCCCCGCGGCGAGCTCACGCGGGATCTCGCTTGCGGGCAGCATCACCAGGTCCACCGGGGCGCCCGCGGCGGCGATCGCATATTCCCGCGCCTCGGCGCTGCGCCGCAGGGTGAGACCGCGAGCGCCGAACCAGGCCAGGGTCCTTTCCATCAGCCGCCCCTTCGACGGCACCGCGAGGCGCAGCGTCATCGTCCGAGCCTCCACGTCAGCGCGGGGCGGACGACGCCGCCTACGGCCGGGATGCCGGCGCCGCCGCCGAGGGCCGCGGTCAGCGCGTCGTAGCGCCCGCCGGTGGCGACCGGCGGCAGTTCCGGCCGGTCCGTCGCGTAGAAGCCGAAGACGAAACCGTCGTAGTATTCGAGCGTGGTGCGGCCGTAGCTGGCCTCGAAATCGAGCGCTTCGACGTCGATCCCACGGTCGGACAGCGCCTCGAGCCGCAACGCGAAGCGGTCGATCGCCCCGCTCAGGCCCGGCATGTCGACGACAAGATCGCGCAGATGCCCGAGCACGTTCGTGGCGGTCTCGCGCAGGGACAGGATCTCTTCCAGCAACTCGACCTCGCCGCGGGAGATCGGCGGCTCGGCCGCATCCGACCGAAGTACCGCGAGCCGCGCCTCGACGTCGTGCCGGTCGCGCAGGCCGATTTCGGGGCCCGCCGCCGCGAACGGATCGGACGCCGCCAGCAGCGCCGCCCGGGCCGGTGGCACCGCTGCACGCGCCCCGAACCGCTCGAGCAGGCGGCGAAACCGTCGCGGGCGCCAGAGATGCCGCAGGAGCGCGGCGCGCCGGCGCTCCGACGTCGCGAGGCCGCGCACCGCCGCGGTCAGAAGGCCGATGTCGCCCGTCGCCGCGCGCAGTCCGAGCGGCACCAGCATGTCGGCGAAGAGCGCGAAGACCTCGGCATCGGCGCGCGCCCGGTCGGCCTCGCCCAGCACCTCGAAACCGACCTGCACGTACTCCGACGGCCGCCCGGGGTCGAACTCCTGCCGGCGGAACACCTCGCCCGCGTAAGCGTAGCGCGCGGGCGTCGCGCCGCCCGCCATGTGCGCCTGAACGACGGGGACGGTGAAGTCGGGGCGCAGCACCATCTCGCCGCGGAGAGGGTCGGGGGTGACAAAGGCGCGCCCGCGGATGTCCTCCCCGTAGAGGTCGAGCAGCATCTCCGCCGGCACGAGGACGTCGGTGTCGATCACCTCGGCGCCGTGCGCCACGAAGACGTCGAGCAGTCGCGCAGCCTCGTCGCGCACGGCGCGCCGGTGGCTCTGCGTCGCCGTCGCCATCCGCCTCAGCCGAGGCAGCGGCGCACCGCCGCCACCAGGTCGCCACGCTCGACCTCGAACTGCGATGGGCGGGATTTCCATTCCTCGTGCGTGGCTTGCTCCGCGATCTTCGCGCCCAGTATCAGGTCCTTGATTTGCACGACGCCGCGCGCCGCCTCGTCCTCGCCCTGGATCACGGCGACCGGACTGCCGCGGCGGTCTGCGTACTTCAGCTGATTGCCGAAGTTCTTGGGGTTCCCGAGGTAGACCTCGGCGCGAAGTCCGGCCCGACGCAGCTCGGCCGCCATCGCCTGGTAGTCGGCCATCCGCTCGCGATCCATGACCGTCACCACAACCGGGCCGCGGTCCGACCGCGCGATGCGCCCCTTGGCGTGCAGCACCGCGAGCAGCCGGTCGACGCCGATCGAGATGCCCGTCGCCGGCACCGCCTGCCCGGTGAACCGCCGCACGAGGTCGTCGTAGCGCCCGCCGCCCGCGACTGACCCGAACCGCTGCGGCCGCCCCTTGTCGTCGGTGATCTCGAACGTCAGCTCCGCCTCGAACACCGGCCCGGTGTAGTAGCCGAGCCCCCGCACGACGGCGGGATCGATGACGATGCGGTCCGAAAGATAGCCTTGGACTTCGAGCACGAGGGCCATGTCGTGCAGTTCCCTCACGCCCTCGGTGCCGGCCGCCGATTGTGCAACGATATCTCCCAAGGCCTTGATCGCGGCTCCATTTCGCTGAGCGATCGCCGCCGAACCCCGAGGGGCATCGGCGGCAGCCAAACCACCCGGGCCACGAGCCGATGGTACAAGCCCATCGTCGTTCGCGGCGCCGGACGGTCCTATGTCGTTTTCGAGGCTCTGATGCAGCGTCGAGAGCTCCTCATCGATCAGGCGTGACGCGCCAACAAACCGCATCACGGTCTCAATCTGCTCGTCCGACAGACCGGCGCCTGCCGTGACGTCCCCGCTCTCGTCCTCGCGGCCCTCACCCAGCAGCGCGTGGACACCCTGCTCCCCAAGGCGGTCGAGCTTGTCGATGGCGCGCAGGACGATGCCGCGCTCGCGCGCGTGCGCCTCTGGGTCCGCGGGATCCAGGATCC
>CAYMRW010000389.1:0-2883 GCA_964392825.1 uncultured Rhodobacterales bacterium | reverse complement strand
TCTGCCCGACGATCTCTGCCGCCGTCAGGTTGCGGACGAGGCGCTGCGTGCCGGTATGGCAGAAGGAGCACGTGAGCGTGCATCCGACCTGGCTCGACACGCAGAGGGTGCCGCGCCCGTCCTCGGGAATGTAGACCGTCTCGACCTCGTGGCCGCCGGCGATGCGGACCAGGTACTTGCGCGTCCCGTCCGCGCTTACCTGCCGCTGCACCACCTCCGGGATCTCGACGACGAACCGCTCGGCCAGAAGCGCCCGGTAGTCCTTGGCGAGGTTCGTCATCAGGGCGAAGTCGCGCACGCCCTTCTGGTAGATCCACTGCCAGACCTGCCGCTCCCGCATGCCGGCCTGACGCTCGGGCGTCCCCGCCGCGACCAGCGCCGCGCGCAGCTCGGGCCGCGTCAGGCCGACGAGGTTCCGAGGACCGTCGGGCAAACGGCGCGGTAGGGTCAGGACGTCCTGCGTGATCGGCGCGGTCGGGCTCATCGGTACGGCATCTCCGGGCAATGTCGGTGACATAGGCGATTCCCGCCAGTCTGCCAAATCCCCGCCGCCCGATCTCGATCGGTCCGCCGCGGCCGGCACCGCGCACCGGACATCAAGTCCGGTTTTCCCCACTCGGGCGAGCGGTCGATGCTGGTAGCATCCTCGCATTGTGTTTCACCGGCGCGTCGGTCCGACGCGCAGTCCATTCCGCTGCCGGTCGCCGGGGCAAGATGAGAGAATTGCATCTCCAGATCGACGGTCCGGTGCCGCCGGGCGTCTGGACCCGGTTCCGGCGCCGGTGGAGGCACTACTCCACGGCCGGCACCGTGGCCGCGGCCACCGCGTTCTACGTCGCGACGGCCGCCGAGGAGAGCGTCTCGGGCCTCTGGGTCGAGGCGGGGGGCCGGACGGTCCGCATCCACCACCTCGGCACCAAGGTTACCGGGCGTTTCGAGCCGGGGGGTGGCCTCAGCATCGAGGGCCGCTTCGTGTCGCCCGACACCTTCGAGGGCTACATCTCGCTGCACTGGGAGACTGCAGAGATGCGCCGGAGATGCGGCGACGGCAGGTTCCGGAGCCTCTCCTATGTCGCGACCGTCGATTGGGAGGACGGCATCATCCGCGAACGCTGGGTGACGCCGGTCGCCAACGAGATCACGTGCGCGCGGCAGCCGCCGCGCCCCCAGACCTCCACCCTTCGAAGAGTCGCCCGCTAGCCCAGGAGCCGCATCATGAACGCCACCAGCACGCTCGTCCTCATCCTCGTCCTGTCCTTCGCCGCCGACCGCGTCGCCAAGGCGATCATGTTCGGCCTCGCCCTGCTGCCGAAGGTCGGGCCGTATTTCCATCCGCCGGAGTACCTGCGCGACCAGGAAATGAAGGTGCACCGCAAGACGCGCCTGCTGATCTTCTACACCGTTCTCGTCGGCGCCATCTCCGCGGCGGCGATCTACCAGTTCCCGGAGCTGCACATCATCCGGCTGCTGACCGACATAGAGACGGACTGGATCGACCCCGCGGTGACCACGATCGTGGTGATGGGCGGCTCCGATCTGCTCGGTCGGCTCGTCCAGATCTCCGGGCTCGGCGAGGGCGCGACCGCGGCGCCGCCCGGAGGCTCGTCCCGGAACGAGCCCATCGAGATCTCGGGCCGCCTCGTTCTCGAGCAGCCGGACGCGGCGGCCTCCCGCATCGCCTGAACCGGCGTCGGGGCCGCGCGGCACGGCGTCAGGAGGCGCAGCGCGCCTCCGCCTCGTCCATCGCCGCGGTGAAGCCCATGAGCGAGAACGTGTCCTCGGTCTGCGTCCCGCGGGCGGACACCCCGGTCAGCACCGCCTCGGCGCCGCGCTTCATCGCGTCGACGATCTCCTGGTCCTGGGTCTCGCCCTGCGGCCACGCCCACTCGCCGTCGGTAAAGAGTTCGTACCGGGCGCCGCCGACCTCCAGCGTGACCGTCGAGTTCGGGCGGAACGGGTAGCCGCCGGTGAACGCGACCTCGCCCTCGGCGCCGGTGTCGGGGCGGAACGCCACGAACAGCAGCGTGTCGCCGCGGCGCACCTGGACCGTGCGCCCCTCGCGCGTGTTGACCATGCTCTTCGGTGCCGAGACGCCCCAGCACTCCTGCGGGTCGTCCTCGACGAAAACCGCCCAGTCCGAGGATTCCGCCACGCGGTTCGAGGAGTCCTGCGCCATCGCCGGCGCGAGTGTAAGCGCGGCGAGGACCGCCGCCGCTGCCATCCGGGTCATCATGCCTGCATCGCCTTTCGTTCGTCGAGACCGTGACGGACGGCGCCCGTGGACGGGTTCTTGCCGGCGCCGCGGCGCATCCCTAACGTGGCCGGACCTTAGCGCGGCCGCTGCCGGGGGTGAAGTTCCCGGGAGGGTGCGGATCCGTCGCACGAGCCCGGGGGGACGGTCTGGCATGGTCGAGGCGGTGCCGATGGCGGAGGTCTGGCGCGGCGACTTCCTCGAATCCGTGCATGCCGGTCACGCCGTGATCGCCGATGCCTCGGGCGGCATCGTCCGCTCTTGGGGCGAGAGCGAGCTCACCATCCTGCCGCGCTCGGCGACGAAGCCGATCCAGGCCCTGCCGCTCGTCGAATCGGGCGTCGCGCTCTCCGACGAGCCGGTGGCCCTCGCCTGTGCCTCGCACCAGGGGGCCGCGCTCCACGTCCGCCATGTCGCGGCCTGGCTCGACGATCTCGGCCTCGGGCCGGACGACCTCCTCTGCGGCCCCGAGACGCCGCGCGACCCCGAGGAAGCGCGCCGTCTCGCGCAGAGCGGCGAGCGGCCGTCGCCCGTCCACGACAACTGCTCGGGCAAGCACACGGGCTTCCTGATGCTCGGCCAGCGCCTCGGCGGCGGCCCCGCCTACTGCGCGCCGGACCACCCGGTGCAGC
>CAYMRW010000388.1:0-2892 GCA_964392825.1 uncultured Rhodobacterales bacterium | reverse complement strand
AGAGCTTGCCCGCGAGGTGCAGGGCCAGATCGTCGAGGCGGTCCTGGCCCCAGAAACACTCGCCGCTGTCGACGATGTAGAATGGGGATCCGAACGCCCCCTTGGCCACCGCCTCCTCGGTGTTTCTGGCATAGGTCTCGGCGCCGGCGAGCATACCCCGGTCGGCGAGGCCGCGGTCGAAGCCCGCCGCCTCAAGGCAATCGGCGATCACCGCGTCGTCGGCGATGTCGCGCTCCTCCGCCCAGCACGCCCGGGCGACGGCATGCACGAGGGTCGCGACATCGCCGCCGCCGTCCTTCTCGGCGGCGACGATCGCGTAGGAGGACGGCGCCGGGTTCGTCGGCCAGTGCGCCGGCCGCAAGTTGATCGGCAGACCCGCCTTGGCGGCCTGACGGCGGAGTTCCTGCAGGCGGTAGGCGCGCCGGTTCTCGTGGCGGTCCGCCAGGGCGAGACCGCTCGTGCGCGAGAAGAGCGCCGCGAGATCGACCGGCTTGTAGGCGATACTGGCGCCATGTTCGGCCGCGACGCGTTCCAGCCGATCCCCGGCCAGATAGACGTAGGGAGACAGGGTGCCGAAGAAGTAGTCAATGTGCGCCATCGGCCGCTCCGCGCCTCCTCCGCCGGTTCCCGCCGACGGTACCCCCGTGCTAAGGCGTGTCAACGTCGCGAATCCGTCATGTCAGAAAGGGCCCCGATGCCCACCCAGATCGAGCCGAAACTGATCTCGGGGAACGCGAACCGCCCCCTCGCGGCGGCCATCGCCAAGCGCATGTCGATGCATCGCGGGGTCGGCGTCCGCCTCGTCGATGCCCGGGTCGAGCGCTTCAACGACCAGGAGATCTTCGTCGAGGTGTTCGAGAACGTGCGGGGGGAGGACATGTTCGTCATCCAGCCGACGTCGAACCCCGCCAACGACAACCTGATGGAGCTTCTGATCATGGCCGATGCCCTGCGTCGGTCGTCGGCGCAGCGCATCACCGCCGTCATCCCGTACTTCGGCTACGCACGGCAGGACCGGCGGACCAAGGCGCGGACGCCGATCAGCGCCAAGCTCGTCGCCAACCTCATCACCCAGTCGGGGTTCGAGCGGGTCCTGACGATGGACCTGCACGCGGCCCAGATACAGGGGTTCTTCGACCTGCCGGTCGACAACCTCTATGCCGCGCCGATCTTCGCCCTAGACATCGAGTACAACTTTCGCGACCGGGTGGGCGAAATCACGGTCGTGTCACCCGACGTCGGCGGCGTCGCCCGGGCGCGCGAGCTGGCCGAGAGGATCGGCTGCGCGCTCGCCATCGTCGACAAGCGACGCGAGCGGGTGGGCGAGGTCGCCGAGATGACCGTCATCGGAGAGGTCGCCGGGCAGACCTGCATCATCATCGACGACATCTGCGACACCGCCGGTACGCTGTGCAAGGCCGCGGACATGCTGGTGCAGAACGGCGCGCGCGAGGTGCACGCGTACATCACGCACGGCGTTCTGTCGGGACCGGCGGTGGACCGGATCGGCGCCTCGGCGATGAAGAGCCTCGTCATCACCGACACGATCGAGGCGACGGTGGCCGTGCGCAACGCCGCCAACATCCGCATCATTCCGACCGCGCCGATGTTCGCGCAGGCCATCCTGAACATCTGGAACGGCACGTCGGTGTCGTCGCTCTTCGATCATCAGACGCTGGGCCCTATCTACGAGGCGATGTACTCGGCCGCCTGACCGGTCCGCGGGCCGATCCGGCCGGCTCGCCGGCAGTGCTTGGACCGGTCAGGGGTCACGATTTCGGTCCTGCGACGCTCCCCGAGACCCGGATGCCTGTCCGGCCACAGGCCCGATCAGCGGTTTGGGGCTGCAGGCCAGCGATCGCAAGCACACGGAGGAACGCGGGGTCCTCTGAACCGGCGGCGAGACGCATGCGCCGCCGTAGAACGAGGTCAGAGGTTCGGCTGACGCGGACTGAGGCCGATGTGATCGCCCATCGCGACCATGTCGGAGACGAGCTTGGCTGCGTCGTCGACGACGCCGTGCGGCGCTTCGGCGGCCCGTTCGCGGGCGGACCGGTGCTGATCGGCTGCCTCCTCGACCCAGGTGTCGAGGATGTCCTGGGTGACCTCCGAGCGCGGCAGCGAGCGTTCGGCCAGAACCGTCACTCCCTCCCCGATCTCGGCAAAGCCGCCGGTCACGACGAACTCCTGGTTGCCCCCCTCGCCTTCGATGCGCAGGACGCCGGGGCGCAGCGAGGTGATCGTCGGCGTGTGGCCCGCCATCGCGGTGATGTCGCCCTCGGCGCCCGGGATCATGACCGCGGTCGCCTTCGACGACGCGAGCCGCCGCTCGGGGCTTACCAGGTCGAACTGGAAGGCATCGGGCATCAGGCGGCCTCCGCCGCCATGCGCTCGGCCTTGGCCTTCACGTCGTCGATGTCGCCGACCATGTAGAACGCGGCTTCGGGCAGGTGGTCGTATTCGCCTGCGACGACGGCCTTGAACGACGCGATGGTCTTCTCGAGCGGCACCTGCACGCCGTCGGATCCGGTGAACACCTTGGCGACGTCGAAGGGCTGGCTGAGAAAGCGCTGGATCTTCCGGGCACGTGCGACGGTGAGCTTGTCCTCCTCGGAGAGCTCGTCCATGCCGAGGATCGCAATGATGTCCTGTAGCGACTTGTAGCGCTGCAGCGTCCCCTGAACGTCGCGGGCAACCTTGTAGTGCTCCTCGCCGAGGATCGCGGGGTCCATGAGGCGCGACGTCGAGTCGAGCGGGTCGACGGCCGGATAGATGCCAAGTTCCGAGATCGCGCGGCTGAGCACGGTGGTCGCGTCGAGGTGCGCGAACGACGTGGCGGGGGCCGGGTCGGTCAGGTCGTCGGCCGGCACTTAGATGGCCTGCACCGAGGTG
>CAYMRW010000387.1:0-2896 GCA_964392825.1 uncultured Rhodobacterales bacterium | reverse complement strand
CTCATGTACGTCTTCGTCGACCCGCGCATCGACTTCGAGAGCCGCGAGACATGACCAACCTCGAACAGGCCCAGCGACTGCCGACGCCACGGCGCGCGCGGATCGCGCTGTCGCCGCTCAACCAGCGGCGCTGGCGCAACTTCCGCCGCAACACGCGGGCGTTCTGGTCGCTGATCATCTTCAGCGTGCTGTTCGGGCTGTCGCTGTTCGCCGAGTTCATTGCCAACGACAAGCCGATCCTGGTGAACTACCGCGGCGACCTCTTCATGCCGGTCTTCCGCTTCTATCCGGAGACGGCGTTCGGCGGCGACTTCCGCACCGAGGCCGTCTATGCCGACATCGAGGTGCAGTGCCTGATCGTCTCGGGAGGGCTCGAAGAGTGCTTCGACGACCCCGAGGGGATCATCGACGACGCGCAGGACGGGCAGGTGAACGGCGAGAACATCGCCAAGGGCTGGATGCTCTGGCCGCCGATCCCCTACAGCTACGACACGATCAACGACATCGACGGCGCCGCCCCCTCGGCCCCCGACGCAAAGCACTGGCTCGGTACCGACGACACCGCCCGCGACGTGGCGGCGCGGGTCATCTACGGGTTCCGACTGTCGATCCTGTTCACGCTGATGGTGACCGCGATCGCCAGCGTCGTCGGCGTCGTCGCCGGCGCGGTGCAGGGGTTCTTCGGCGGCTGGCTCGACCTGATCTTCCAGCGGGTCATCGAGATCTGGACCTCGACCCCGCAGCTTTACATCATCATCATCCTCTTCGCGATCCTAGGGCGCAGCTTTTGGCTGCTGGTGTTCCTGACCGCGCTCTTCGGCTGGCCGGCACTCGTCGGTGTGGTGAGGGCCGAGTTCCTGCGAGCGCGAAACTTCGAGTACGTGCGGGCGGCCCGCGCCCTCGGCGTGTCGAACACGACGATCATGTTCCGCCACATGCTGCCGAACGCGATGGTGGCGACGCTGACCCTGATGCCCTTCATCATCACCGGCACGATCTCCACCCTCGCCGGGCTCGATTTCCTGGGCTTCGGCCTGCCGTCCTCGGCGCCGTCGCTCGGGGAACTGACGCTTCAGGCCAAGCAGAACCTGCAGGCGCCGTGGCTCGCCTTCACCGCGTTCTTCACCTTCGCCATCATGCTGTCGCTCCTGGTCTTCATCTTCGAGGGCGTTCGCGACGCCTTCGACCCGCGCAAGACCTTCGCGGGGCCCGCCGTCGCCGAGACCACCGAGACGCCGGAGGAGGCGCAGGCGCGCGAGGCGCGGCGGACGGCAGCAGAATGAGCGATGCGGTTCTCAGCGTCCGCGACCTATCGGTGACGTTCAGCCAGGACGGCAGCGTCAGTCACGCCGTCCGCGGCGTGTCGTTCGACGTCGGCCGCGGCGAGACCGTGGCGCTGGTGGGCGAGTCTGGGTCGGGCAAGTCCGTCACCGCGCTTTCCACCGTCTCGCTCCTTCCCGACAGCGCCCGCATCTCGGGCTCCATCGACTACGAGGGGCAGGAGATGGCGGGCGCCGACGAGCGGCTCTTGCGCAAGGTCCGCGGCAACGACATCAGCTTCGTCTTCCAGGAGCCGATGACCTCGCTGAACCCGCTCCACACGCTGGAAAAGCAGTTGGCGGAGTCGCTGCTTCTGCACCAGGGGCTGACCGGCACCGCGGCGCGCGCGCGGATCCTCGACCTCCTCGACAAGGTCGGTATCCAGGACCCCGAGAGCCGGCTCGGCGCCTATCCGCACCAGCTCTCGGGCGGACAGCGGCAGCGGGTGATGATCGCCATGGCGCTGGCGAACGGCCCCGATCTGCTGATCGCCGACGAGCCGACGACGGCGCTCGACGTCACCATCCAGGCGCAGGTGTTGGCGCTTCTCGCCGACCTCAAGCGCGACATGGGCCTGTCGATGCTGTTCATCACCCACGACCTCGGCATCGTGCGGCGCATCGCCGACCGGGTCTGCGTCATGAAGGACGGCGAGATCGTCGAGCGTGGGGAAACCGAGGGCATCTTCCGCGACCCCTCGCATCCCTACACGCAGAAGCTGCTCTCGGCGGAATCGACGGGTCTGCCCGCGCCGGTCCCCGAAGACGCCGAGGTGGTGGCGGACATCCGCGATCTGCGCATCTGGTTCCCGATCCAGCGCGGGCTGCTCAAGCGCACGGTGGGCCACGTCAAGGCGGTGAACGCGGCGACGCTGTCGGTGCGGCGGGGCGAGACCGTGGGCATCGTGGGCGAGAGCGGGTCGGGCAAGACCACACTGGCGCTCGCGATCATGCGCCTGATCTCGTCGGAGGGGCCGGTGGTGTTCCTCGGCCAAGACATCCAGGGCTGGAAGACCCGGGCCCTGCGGCCGCTGCGCGCCGAGATGCAGATCGTCTTCCAGGACCCCTACGGCAGCCTCTCCCCCCGCATGACGGTGGAGGAAATCATCGCCGAGGGCCTCGGCGTCCACGGTTCCCACACGAAGGACGACAAGCACCGCATGGTCGCCGAGATCATGCGCGAAGTCGGTCTCGACCCCGAGACGATGCACCGCTACCCGCACGAATTCTCGGGCGGTCAGCGCCAGCGCGTCGCCATCGCCCGCGCGATGATCCTGCGGCCGAAGCTCCTGGTGCTGGACGAGCCGACGAGCGCGCTCGACATGACCGTGCAGGTGCAGATCGTCGAGCTCCTGCGCGACCTGCAGCGGCGCTACGGGCTGGCCTACCTCTTCATCAGCCACGACCTCAAGGTCGTGCGGGCGCTCTCGCACCAGGTCATCGTGATGAAGCGCGGCGACATCGTCGAGGCGGGTCCGGCCGAGCGGATCTTCGACGCGCCGCGGAGCGCCTACACGCGCGAGCTGATGTCGGCCGCGTTCGACCGCCCGGGCAGCGACGCCGCCTGAGCGGCGTCA
>CAYMRW010000386.1:0-2908 GCA_964392825.1 uncultured Rhodobacterales bacterium | reverse complement strand
ATCCCCGCGCCTCGACGGCGGTGACGGCCTTGATGACGGCGACGTCGACGCCGAGGCGCTTGGCCCCGTCGATCTGGTCCTGCCGGGTGATAAAGGATATCGGAAACATGCGGGCTCCTCGGTCGCCGACCGGGAACCGATCCTCCTCCGCACCTGGTTTATGCGGGCTCACCCTCCGGTACGCCGACGGCGCCCTCGCGCAACGCCTGACCGTCGGCGTCGAAGTGATGCGTGTGGCCCTCGGCGGGCTCGAGGCCGATCCGCGCGCCCGGCCGGAGGTCGGTCGGGCCGTCGCAGCGCACGGTCAGCCGCCCCGCCCGGCCGGCATCGACGATGAGAAACGTGTCGGCGCCGAGGTACTCGAGCACGTCGACCGTGGCGTCGAGCGCGCCGGCGCCCGGATCGACGATGCGCAGGTGCTCGGGGCGGACCCCCGTGGACACCGCGTCGGCCGAGGCCGGGATCCCAGCTTCCCCGACGGGAATGATGTTCATCTTGGGGCTTCCGATGAACTCGGCGACGAAGAGGTTCGCCGGCCGCTCATAGAGCTCGCGCGGCGTGCCGACCTGGGCGATGCGGCCGAAATCAAGCACGACGATGCGGTCGGCGAGCGTCATCGCCTCGACCTGGTCGTGGGTGACGTAGATCATCGTGGTGTCGAGCTGCTGGTGGAGCTTGGCGATCTCGTAGCGCATCTCCACCCGGAGCGCGGCGTCGAGGTTCGACAGCGGCTCGTCGAACAGGAACGCGGCCGGGTCGCGCACGATCGAGCGGCCGATGGCCACGCGCTGGCGCTGGCCGCCCGAGAGCGCCTTGGGGCGGCGGTCGAGGAATGCCTCGAGCTTGAGCGCCCGCGCTGCCTCCGCCACCTTCGCCTCGATCTCGGCCTTCGGGGCGCCGGCTGTCTTGAGCGGAAAGCCGATATTCTCGCGCACGCTCATGTGCGGGTAGAGCGCATAGGACTGGAACACCATTGCGAGCCCCCGCTTCGACGGCGGCTCGGCGGTGACGTCGCGACCGTCGATCAGGATCTGCCCGCGCGAGGTCTCCTCGAGGCCCCCGATCATGCGGAGCAGCGTGGACTTTCCGCATCCCGAAGGCCCGACGAAGATGACGAACTCGCCATCGCGGATGGAGAGGTCGACGCCCTTGATGACCTGCACCTCGCCGAACCACTTCTCGACCTTGCTGAGCTCGATGGCGCCCATGTCGTCCTCCCTCAGGGCAGCGCTGACCTCGGGGACCCTCCGGGCCCCGCTCGCCCAGCGCTCACGTGGCTTCGCCTCGCGTCTTCACGGCGGATGGCGACGCCCAGGCGAGCCAGATCGCCGCCGTCCATGTGAATTTGTCGCCGCCGCACGGCGTGCCGTCCAGCGGGTCGAAGTACTCCCAGAACCCGTGCGCCGTGATCAGTTCCGCAGTCTCTTCCCGCAGCCGTTCGGCGTCATCATCGCGGCCGGCTTCGGCGAAGCCCATGGCGATCAATGAATTGACGACCGGCCACATCGGCCCGCGCCAGTACTTCCGCGGATCGAAATGCGGCGCCTCGGGGTCTGCCGACGGGATGCCGTAGCGCACGCGGTCCCAGACCTCCATCAGGCGCCGCTCCATGCCGGCATCGTGTATCCCGGCGAGCCAGGCGAGGAACGCGCCCGACCCGAGGTTCCCCGCGAAGGCCCCCGTCCTGAGGTCCCTGGCGTCGTAACCGCCGAGGTCGGCGTTCCAGATCGAGGGCAGCGCCTCGGCGAGATCCGCGGCCCAGCGCATCGGTTCGGTGGGGTCCTCGCCGAGATCGCGCGCGATCGCGGCGAGGTCCCGGTTGGCGCGGATCAGGACGAAGGTGATCGCCGGATCTGCCATGAGGAAAGGTCCGTCTTCGACGATCGTTCGCTGGTCCCAGCCGCATTCGCGGCCGAACTCGACGAGCGCGACGTAGCGGTCGTAGTCCTCCTTCGTCGGCCGCATCGCCGCATCGACATGGCCGGTATCGCGGCGCGTGTAAGGTGCGACGCGGGATCCGTCGACGTTCGCCATCCCCGGATCCCAGTCGGGGCAGTTGTCGCGCCCCGATTCCCAGGGATGGGTCACGGCGGCGACGCCCTCGGGGCAGCGCCAGTCACGCCACCAGCGGTGCCAGGCGAGCAGATGCGGATAGAGCGCCGCCACGCGGTCGCGGCCGGCATCGGGGTCCGCCGCCAGGATTAGCCGGGCCAGAATCGCGGCGACGGGGGGCTGGCTGATGCCCGAGGTGGGCCGCCCCGTACCCCAGATCTCCGGACCCGGGAAATAGCCCGGGTCGGGCCGGTGGAAGACGATGTGCGGGACCATTCCGGTGTCCCACTGCGCGGCGAAGAGCGTCTCGATCTCGGTCCAGGCGCGATCCGTGTCGAACGTCGAGAAGCCCCAGGCGGCGAAGACGGAGTCCCAGTTCCACTGGTAGGGATAAAGTCCCGCCGTCGGGATTGTGTAGCCGCCACGGTCGTTCGCCCGGAGGATCTCCCGCGCCTGCGCGTCGAGGTCGGCGCTCACGCGCGGGGTCCGCCCGGCGGACGAGGCATCGACGATACCGGGCAGCTGCAATGCCCGGGGCCGCACCGGGGCGCGACGAACGCGGGCCCTCGCAGATGCCCCCCGCATCCTCGGTCGGGTGCGGCCGAGCCCGCTCTCACCCCTTCACCGAGCCGGCCGTCAGACCGCGGGTCATGAAGCGTTCGAGCCCGAGAAAGATGAGGAGGATCGGTATCGTGGCGATCACCGACCCCGCCATCAGGTGCTGCCGCGGTATCTCGGAGGAGTTCAGCATCGCCACACCCCGCGTCAGCGTGAACTTCGACGGGTCGTCGAGCAACATGAAGGCAAGCAGGAACTCGTTCCAGGCGATCATGAAGACGTAGAGCGACACGCTCGC
>CAYMRW010000385.1:0-2909 GCA_964392825.1 uncultured Rhodobacterales bacterium | reverse complement strand
GGCGCCTCGATCCGCTGGTTGGTCCCGATCAAGAACACCGTGCGCGCATGCTCGACGTCCTCGATCGCCGCGGTCCCGACATAGGCGCCCCGGTTGCCGGCCGGCAGATGAACGCCGTCCGTGCGGCAGTCGACGACGCCGCCCTGCCCCTCCACGAGGCGCTTCAGCGCGTAGGCCGCTTCGACAGGCGCAAGATCTCCGACGAGGCCCGCGACCTTGCTCGCACCGGTCATCCGGTCCGCCGCGATCTTCAGCGCCTCGCCCCAGCTCGCCGGGCGGAGACGTCCGTTCTCACGCAGGTAGGGCCGGTCGAGCCGCTGACGGCGCAGCCCGTCCCAGACGTAGCGGGAGCGATCCGACAGCCATTCCTCGTTGATGCCGTCGTGGTTGCGCGGCAGGATCCGCATGACCTCGCGGCCCTTGGTGTCGACCCGGATGTTCGATCCGAGCGCGTCCATCACGTCGATCGTCTCGGTCTTGGTCAGCTCCCAGGGACGGGCGGTGAAGCTGTAGGGCTTGGATGTGAGCGCGCCCACGGGGCAGAGGTCGACGATGTTGCCCTGCATCTCGCTATCGAGGGTCTGGCCGAGATAGGAGGTGATCTCCGCGTCCTCGCCGCGGCCGGTCTGGCCGAGCTCGGGCATGCCCGCGACCTCGGTGATGAAGCGCACGCAGCGCGTGCACGAGATGCAGCGCGTCATGTGCGTGCCGACGAGCGGACCCAGATCGAGGTTCTCGACCGCCCGCTTCGGCTCGCGGTAGCGGCTGAAATCCACGCCGTAGGCCATCGCCTGATCCTGCAGGTCGCACTCGCCGCCCTGGTCGCAGATCGGGCAGTCGAGCGGATGGTTGATGAGCAGGAACTCCATCACCCCCTCGCGCGCCTTCTTGACCATCGGCGAGTTCGTCCTGACCTGCGGCGGCGCCCCTTCAGGGCCGGGCCGGAGGTCGCGCACCTGCATGGCGCAACTCGCGGCCGGCTTCGGCGGCCCGCCGACAACCTCCACGAGGCACATCCGGCAGTTGCCGGCGATCGACAGCCGCTCGTGATAGCAGAAGCGGGGGATCTCGATCCCCGCCTGCTCGCAAGCCTGGATCAGGGTCAGCGACGGGTCGACCTCGATCTCCTGCCCATCGATCGAGATTGCGCGCAGTTCGCTCATGTCAGTCCTCCGTCGGGCCGAGAGCGTTATCCTACGGTCCTCGGCTATTCGGCGACCCCATGCAAGGGGCCTTCACGTCGCGGCGCCGGGGTCGGGGCCCTCGGCTTCCTCGGCCTGCCGCATCTTGAGGTCGGCGGGCGTCTCGCCCTCGGCCTTGGCGATCGCCGCCTCGATCCGCGGGGTGCAAAGCGTGCTGATCAGCGGCACGCTGAGTGCCGTCGAGATGCCGATCTCCGCCCAGAGGGGCACGTCGATGCCCAGCCACTTGAACCCGTAGCTGAAGATCAGGACCGACGGGTACACGCAGGCCCAGATCAGGACGTTCAGCGCGATCTTCTCCTTGATGTTCAAGGCTCACTCCGGAGTAGCGTCATCGCTGGCATCACGCGCCTGATCGGCCAAAAGTTCCGCCCGGCTGTCGTCGCGGGCCGCGGCGATCAGACGCTGCACGCGCGGCAGGATCACGAACTCGATGAACGGCACCGTGAACAGGGTCGAAACCATGACGCGCGCCCAGGTCGGCGCGTCGATCTCGAGCCACTGGAACGCGTAGGTGATGACCAAGACCGAGGGAAACACGCCCGACCAGATCAGCGCTACCAGCGCCAGGCTCTCGCGGCGGGTCATGCCGTCGCGCGGGCCCCGGCGCAGTACCGCCTGCGGCGTCGCGTACCGGGAGGCCACGTCCAGCCGAACGCGGGATCGCTGGCGCCGCGGGCGCGCAGGCGATCCAGCATCGTCAGCGCCTCGTCAAGGCTCGGGCGGTGTCCGTCCGGCAGGCACCCAAGCGCGGGTTGCATGACCCTCAGCACCTCGAACCACTCGGTGCGACGGGCGTAGAACCTCGAGTGGACGGAGGCGTGGACGAACCGCCCGAGGCTCTCTGCATCCAGACCGTCAGGTTGGCGATGAGGCGCGGGTCGCCGCCGATCTTCGCCGCGGTGTCGCCGGTCCCGGGTTCGCCCGATCCCTCCATCATCCAGTCGAAACCCGGCATCCGCTTGCCGAGGCCGTTTACGCGATCGAGCGCCCCCATGAACTCCGCGACAAGCAGATCACCCGGCGGCGCCACCAGCCGCCCGACGTCGAACTGCGCCGGATGCATGCCGGACGGCTGCCTCATCCCTCGACCAGATCGAGGCGCTTCTCGATGCGGGTGGCGTGAGCCTCGAGACGGTCGAGCCGGTGGTCGATGAGCGTGTGGCCCTCCTCGAAATGCGACAAGCGCCGGCTGATCGCCCGCAACTTCTTTCGCATGTCGAACCTGTCGGCCCGCATCTCGGCCAGCGTGCGCTCGAACTTGCACATGTATTCGAGGATCTGGCTGGAGGTCTCGTCGGTCATCCTTACTCGGCAGCGACGGGCCGGCGCTTGTGGGCGATGCGGTCCTCCATCTCGTCGCGGAAGTGCCGGATCAGGCCCTGGATGGGCCAGGCCGCGGCATCGCCGAGGGCGCAGATCGTGTGCCCCTCGACCTGCTTGGTCACGTCGAGCAGCATGTCGATCTCGGCCGGATCGGCGTCGCCCTTCACCAGCCGGTCCATGACCCGCATCATCCAGCCCGTGCCCTCGCGGCACGGCGTGCACTGGCCGCAGCTTTCGTGCTTGTAGAACTTGGCCAGCCGCCAGATCGCGCGGATGACGTCGGTCGACTGGTCCATCACGATGACCGCCGCGGTGCCGAGCCCCGACTTCTGCTCCTTGAGCCAGTCGAAATCCATGATCGCGTCATCGCAGAGATCCGCC
>CAYMRW010000384.1:0-2913 GCA_964392825.1 uncultured Rhodobacterales bacterium | reverse complement strand
CGCCTATGTCACGCTGGTGACGAACGCGGATTTCGCGATCGGCGCGGCGGCGCTGCTGCGGTCGCTGGAGCTGAGCGGAAGCCGGGCGGACCGGGTGGTGATGCACACGGCGGCGGTGCCCGCGGACGCGCTGGCGACGCTGCGCGCGCGCGGCGGTCAGCTGGCCCAGGTGGAACTGCTGCCGACGTCCGCCGCGTTCAACGCGGCGCACGCGCGGGACGCGCTGCACGGTGCGGCGCCGTTCACCAAGGGCGGAAAGCCGCCGTTCCACACGCCGCTCGACAATTTCGCCAAGCTGCGGCTCTGGCAGCTCGACTACGACCGGGTGGTGTACCTCGACGCCGACACGCTGGTGCTCAGGAACATCGACCGCCTGTTCGGGTATCCGGAGTTCTGCGCGGCGCCGAACGTCTACGAGAGCCTGCAAGACTTCCACCGGATGAACTCGGGCGTGTTCACGGCGCGGCCGTCGCAGGCGACGTTCCGCGCGATGCTGTCGGCGCTCGACCGGCCGGGCGCGTTCTGGCGGCGGACCGACCAGACGTTCCTGCAGCACTTCTTTCCCGGCTGGCACGGGCTGCCGGTTTTCGACAACCTGCTGCAGTATGTCTGGCTGAACCTGCCCGACCTCTGGGACTGGGACGGCATCCGCGTCCTGCACTACCAGTACGAAAAACCGTGGCAGCGGCCGCATCCCAAGGCGGAGCCGCTCCGGCCGCTGATCGACCTGTGGCACGCCTTCGCCGGCGACGGCGAGATCCCCGACCTCGCCGCTCTGCCCGGCCCGGGGGCGCCTTGAGGGTCGGCGTGACGGGAGGGACGGGACGTGTCGGGCGTTTCGTCGTCGCCGGGCTTGTCGCCGCCGGGCACGACGTCGCCGTTCTATCGCGGCGGCCCGGCGGGCCGGGAGCGCATCTGGCGTTCGACCTCGGCGGCGCGCCGCCCCGCCTCGCCGGGCTCGACGCGCTGGTGCACGCGGCGCTCGACCACGTGCCGGGGCGCTACCGCGGCGGCGAGGGCGACGATCCGGAGGGGTTCCGGACGCGCAACGCGGGTGGCACGGAGCGCCTGTTCGCGGCGGCGCGGGATGCGGGGGTCGCGCACGTCGTGTTCCTGTCGTCGCGCGCGGTCTACGGCGGCTATCCCGCGGGCACCCGGCTCGACGAGGAGATGCCGCCGCGGCCCGACACCCTCTACGGCGAGGTGAAGCTGGCGGGGGAGGCGGCGCTGGCGCGGGCGGCCCAGGGCGGTATGCGCGCGACCGTGCTCAGGGCGACGGGCGTCTACGGACCCGCCGGGGCGGGGCGGCACAAGTGGGCGGACCTGTTCGACGCCTTCGCGGCGGGCGCCCGCGTGCCTCCGCGGATCGGAACGGAAGTGCACGGGGGCGACCTATCGGCGGCGGTCGCGCTGGCCCTCTCCCGCGGGCTCGAGGGGGTCTACAACGTCTCCGACTTCGTCCTCGATCGCGCCGACCTGCTGGCGGCGTTCTCGGACCTGACGGGGCTTCGCGGCCGCCTGCCGCCGTGGTCCGACCCCGACAGCGTCAGCGCGATGTCGACCGCGCGCCTGCGCGCCGCCGGCTGGGTACCGCGAGGCCCGGCCGGCCTCGCGCCCGCGCTCGAGGAGATGAGCGCGACTTGGTCGGAGCCGGGGCTTGATCGGGGGGCGGAAACCGCATAGGTCGGCGACCTCCGACAGAAGGGACGCGGGCCATGGCGACGAGGACGAACCCCCTGCAGTTTTTGCAGCAGGTGCGGGCCGAGGTCGCGAAGGTCGTCTGGCCGACGCGGCGCGAGACCGCGCTGACGACGCTCATGGTGTTCATCATGGCGACGTTGACGGCAATCTTCTTCTTCTTCGTCGACTTCCTGATCCGCAACGCCCTGGAACTGACCCTCCGCTTCTTCGGCTAGGGCGGTCGCTTACCGGAGGTTGGACAAGACGATGCGCCGCCAAGGGCGCGCGTTCGCGGGCAGACGGGACGGGTCGCTTGGTGTCGAACCTTTGCGTCCCCTTGGGGCTTGCGCGTCGGCCGGCGCGGCGCTAGTTGGCTGAGGTTCCCGATTTCGATGGCGTGCCGGCGATTCGCACAGCGCGCCATTTGTCTTTGAGGAAGCGTGAATGGGCAGGGCG
This sequence comes from uncultured Rhodobacterales bacterium, assembly GCA_964392825.1. GTDB lineage: Bacteria > Pseudomonadota > Alphaproteobacteria > Rhodobacterales > Rhodobacteraceae > Roseitranquillus. The sequence continues at coordinate 777 of CAYMRW010000384.1, read as the reverse complement.
GCTTGAAGGCCGGGGAAGTGGCGTAATGGCGAAGCGTTGGTATTCGGTCAGCGTGCTCTCGAATTTCGAGAAGAAGATCGCCGAGCAGATCCTGCACTCCGTTTCGGACGCGGGCCTCGAGGACGAGATCGAGGAGGTGCTGGTCCCGACCGAGGAAGTGATCGAGATCCGGCGCGGCAAGAAGGTTCCGACGGAGCGGCGGTTCATGCCGGGCTACGTCCTCGTGCGCATGGAGATGACCGACCGCGGCTACCATCTCATCACGTCGATCAACCGGGTGACCGGCTTTCTCGGGCCGCAGGGGCGGCCGATGCCGATGCGCGACGACGAGGTGAACGGCATCCTGAACCGGGTCGAGGAGGGCGAGGCGTCGCCGCGCCAGCTCATCCACTACGACATCGGCGAGAGGGTGAAGGTGACCGACGGCCCGTTCGAGGACTTCGACGGCATGGTCGAGGAGGTCGACGAGGACAACCAGCGCCTGAAGGTGATGGTGTCGATCTTCGGCCGGGCGACGCCGGTCGAGCTGGAATTCGCTCAGGTCTCCAAGCAGGGCTGAGCCATCGTGGGAGGCGGGGCCGGGCGCGCCCGGGCCGCCGGACCACGCCAACCGAGAGCCCCGGGGTCGCGACCCCGGCGGTGTTGTGAAAGGAGAGGCCGGACATGGCCAAGAAGGTGATCGGCAGCCTCAAGCTGCAGGTAAAGGCGGGACAGGCCAACCCCTCGCCCCCCGTCGGCCCGGCATTGGGCCAGCGGGGCATCAACATCATGGAGTTC
>CAYMRW010000383.1:0-2920 GCA_964392825.1 uncultured Rhodobacterales bacterium | reverse complement strand
GGCAGGAAGCCGAGGAACAGGACGATACCCCGCCGCTCATCATCGAGCCCGCTGCCCGCCCGCGAGATGGTCATCCAGACCCCGGTGAAGACCAAGCTCGAGAAGGCCAGAAGCGAGAGCCGCCGCAGATCAAATCGTCGGCCGAGCCAATCCTGGGCGAATGCGCCTGCGACAGCGGCTCCGCCTGCGCCTGCGGCAGCGAATGCGGTTGCGAGCGCCCCTGCGCCTGTGCCTGCGACTCCAGCTGCCACCGCGCCTACGAATGCGACTGCGATCGTGAGCGCGCCTAGGACCACGAATGCGCCTGCGACTGCGGCTGCCGTTGCGGCTGCCAATGCAGCTACGCCTGCGCCGGCGGTTGCGAATGCGGCTGCGCCTGCACCTGCGGCTGCGAATGCGCCTGCGGCTGCGACTGCGGCTGCGGTTGCAGCTGCGGCTGCGGATGCGGCTATGGCTGTGGCCGCGAACGTAACTGCGTCTGCGCTTGCGAAGCGCCACGCGAGCCCCGCGAAAGCAAAAGAAAGAGACGAAAGCGCGACCGGCAGCCAGCGCCCCCGCCATTCGGGCTGGGCGGGGATCACTTCCACGCCGCCGATCCGGCCCGCGTCGCCCGTCACCGCCCAATCGAGCAGGACCGCGAGCAAGGGGTAGGCGACCGCCAGCGTCAGGCAGAGGTTCAGGAGGCCGACGCTCCACGCCCGTGCCGGTTCGGTCTTGCTGTTGCGCCTCGCATGGGTTCGGCCCGCCCGGAAGTCGGGCGACAGCCCGCGGTCGAGGCGGTTGAGCCCGACGTCGAGGAGCCTTCGGTAGCGCAGGGCGAAGGTGTCGTGCTGCAGCCACGACACCCAGCGGCCGCGCCCCTCGTCCCTGTCGACGCCCCAGAAGAGGCGCAGCGCGAGCGCGATCAGCACAAGCAGGAAGCTGCCCCACGCACCCAGCGCCTCGAGAAAGTCAAGTTCGCCCAACCCTCAGAACTCCGAGCGGTTTTGATCCACCGGTAGCTGAACCGCCGCCATTTCGGTAGGGCGTCGCACGGCCGGCGGGGGGCCGGAGCGATCCGTGGGTCGTGGCGTTCCTGCGCGGCGATCGGACGCGGGAAACCGGGCCGGTCCACCGTGCGGTCATGCAACCGCCAAGCGACGACGGCGTTGGGCACGGACGAATTCAAGGAGATTGATCGAATGAGCACGACCACAGTCGACACGGGTGCCGCGGTGCGGCGCGTCTCGTGGGGCGCGATCTTCGCAGGCACCGTCGTCGCCATGGCCCTGATGGTGTTCTTCACCACGCTCGGGCTGGCGATCGGCGCCGCGGCGGTCGATCCGGCGCAGGAGGCCGACCCGCTTTCCGGCATCGGCGTCGGTTCGGGCATATACCTCGTCGTGACGCAACTGATCTCGCTCGCGGTGGGCGGGTTCGCGGCCGCGCGGCTCGCCGGAGTGCCGCGGAGCGTCGGCTCGCTCCTGCACGGGGCGTCGGTCTGGGCATTGGCGACGCTGTTCATGGCGTGGGCGGCGATCGCGGGCGGATCGGCGATCTTCGGCGTCACGTCCTCGGTCCTCGGCAGCGCGGCGCGGGGCGCGACCGATGCCGTCCAGGCGGTGGTGCCCGACGATCTCTCGTTCCCGAACTTCTCGGAGATCGCGTCGCGGGTGTCGGTCGAGGATCTGCCGCCGGAGTTGCAGCAGACGCTCGAGGAGAACGACATCACCATCGACGAGGTGCGGCAGGAGGCACGCGACGCGTTCCGCAACGTCGTCAGCCAGCAGGAGCAGGACCGGGCGCTGAGCATCCTGCAGGGCGCCCTTGCCGACGCGGTGCGCTCGCCCGGGGATATCGTGAGCGACGTCAACGAGGCGATCGACAGCCTCGTCGCCGGGGAGAACGCCGTGTTCTCGCAGGAGGACCGGCAGGAGGTCCTGACGGTGCTCGAGCGGCGCCTCGGGCTGTCGCCTCAGGAGGTCGAGCAGATCGTCCAGTCGGTCGAGACCCGTGTCGAGAGCACGATCGCCGAACTGCGGCAGACGCTGGAACAGGCGCAGCAGCGGGCCATCGAGGTGGCGCAGACCGCATCCTCGGTCCTGGCGACCACGGCGACATGGCTGACGATCGCGTCCCTGCTCGGCCTGGCCGCCGCGCTCGCGGGCGCCTTCGCGGGCAAGCCCGAGGGCGTGCTCGGCGCTCGCCTCGACACGCGCTACTGATCCAACCCGCGATCCCCGGCGGCGGCCCCTGAGAGCGGGGCCGTCGCCTTTCAGGCCTCCCTTGCGGCATCTTCGGTGCCCTCGCGCACGGCGGGTTGCATCGTCGCGGGCCTTCCGCCCATGCTCCACCCTTGGGAGGCTGCGGATGACGGATCTCAGACCGGACAGCGAGGCGGCGCTCGCGGAGATCGTGGCGGGGGCGGCGCGCAAGGCCCGTCCCCTGCGGATCCGGGGCGGCGGCACGCGGGACGTCGGCAATCCTGTCGAGGGCGAGATCCTGTCGACGTCCGGTCTCTCCGGCGTGGAGCTCTACGAACCCGGGGCGCTGACGCTAGTCGTGCGCGCGGGAACGCCGCTCGCCGAAGTGCAGACGCTGCTGGCGCAGGAGCGGCAGCGGCTGCCGTTCGAGCCGATGGACCACCGTCCGCTCCTCGGCACGACGGGCGAGCCGACGATCGGGGGAGTGGCCGCGGCGAACGCCTGCGGTCCGCGCCGGGTCCAGGTGGGCGCCGCCCGTGACTTCATGCTTGGCGTGCGGTTCGTCGACGGCACCGGGACCGTGGTCCGCAACGGCGGACGGGTGATGAAGAACGTCACCGGCTACGACCTCGTCAAGCTGATGGCGGGGTCGTGGGGGACTCTCGGCATCCTGACCGAGGTCGCGTTCAAGGTGCTGCCCGCCCCCGATGCCGCGGCGACGCTCACCATCGAGGCGG
>CAYMRW010000382.1:0-2939 GCA_964392825.1 uncultured Rhodobacterales bacterium | reverse complement strand
TGGGAGAGGCCTACGACAAGGCGCTGAAGTCCGACATCGCCGACATGAAGAACGTGGGCGGCGGCCGCTGGGGCGGCGCCATCACCGCCGCGCAGTTTCTCGGCCGCTTCGTCCGGGACGGCATGCCCTGGTGCCACATCGACATCGCCGGCGTCGCGGCGCCGGAAAAGGAGACGCCGCTCGCCCCCGCGGGCGCGTCCGGTTGGGGCGTCAGGACGCTCGACCGCCTGATCCGCGACCGCTTCGAGGGCTGATGGGGGCGGCCTTCTTCTATCACCTGACGCAAGCGCCGATCGAGGCGGTGCTGCCGGGGCTGATCGAGAAGGCGCTGGCCCAGGGCTGGCGCGTGGTGGTTCGGGGGCGCACCGACGACGTGCTCGACCACCTCGACCGGGCGCTCTGGGCCGGCGAGGGATTCCTGCCGCACGGCCGCGCCGGCGGATCGCACGACGCGCGCCAGCCGGTGCTCCTGACGACGGGGCGCGAGGCGGCGAACGGGGCGGCGTGCCTGATGGCGCTCGAAGGCGCCGAGGTGGGCAGCGCGGAGGTGGCGGCACTCTCGCGCACCTGCATCCTCTTCGACGGGGCCGATCCGGCCGCGGTCGAGACGGCGCGTTCCCAGTGGCGGACGCTGGCGGCGGCCGGCCTCCGGGCGGAGTATTGGAACCAGGCGGACGGGCGCTGGTCGCGGCAGGCCGAGACCGGGCCGGCGACCGCCTGACGGGGGCCCGCCGCCGTTCAGCGCTCGAGGATCAGGCGGTCGCCGGCGATCTCGATGCGTCCGTAGCGGCGCAGGTACTCCATCCCCAGAAGCGAGATCGGCAGGTCGCCGTCGGTGACATGGGCGCGCACGTCTCGGTCGAGCATCGGCCCGACCTCCACCGTCTCGAGCCAGACCGGTGCCGTCCGCACCTCGCCGTTCGCCGTACCGGCCCGACCCGAGTAGAGCAGATCGTCGGCGTCGATGCCGATCCGCGCGGCGTCGTCCCGTGCCAGCACGATCTGCGTGGCGCCGGTGTCGACGAGGAAGCGGACTGCCTCCCCCTCGACCTCGGCGCGCAGGTAGTAGTGCCCGTCGGATGCGCGGGGCACCGCGATCGCACCCTCGCCGACGCTGTAGGCCGCCTGCGGCACGTCGCGGCGGATGTCGTCCCAGAGCGCCGCGGCGACGATCGCGACCGCGAAGATCAGGATCCAGCTCCCCGCGTGGCGGAACGCGGTGGAGCGGTTGGCGAACCGCCCCCGCGCGACCCAGCCGCCCACGAACAGGAGGAGCAGAAGGAGGTAGAGGAGGCTCGCGATGCTGTCGCCGGTCATCATGCCCCCCATATGGGGTTGGTGCTCCGGCGCGGTAGGGCCTCAGCCGGCGAACCCCGACGCGACGAGCCCGTCCAGGATGAACTGCACCGCGAGCGCGGCCAGGAGCATCCCGAGGAGCCGCGTGACGACGAGGATACCGGTGTCGTTCAGGAGGCGCTCGATCGCCCGCGCCGTCAGGAACAGCGTGAAGACGATGGCGAAGACGACGACCAGGACCACGAAGATCCCCGCCGACGCCCACGGATCCTGCGTCTGGTCGGTCAGAAGGATCATCGAGGCGATGCCGCCCGGTCCCGACAAGAGCGGGATCGCCAGCGGAAAGACCGACGGGTCGTCCTCGGGGTCGTGGACCTCCTCGCCGTGCGATTGATCCTTGCGCCGCTGGGTGCGGCGCCCGAACAGCATCTCGATCGCGGTCAGGAACAACAGCAGCCCGCCGGCGATGCGGAAGGCGGGCATCGAGATGCCGATGAAGCCCAGAACGGCGTCGCCGAGAAGCCCGAACAGCATCAGAAGGCCGAGCGCGATGGCACAGGACCGCACCGCGATGGCCCGGCGCCGCCCCGAAGACATGCCCTGGGTCAGCGCCACGAAGATCGGCGTCGTGCCGATCGGGTCGATGACGACGAACAGCGTGACGAACGTGGTGACGTAGAAGTCGACGTCGAAGCCCGTCATGCCTCGGCCCGTTCGAGCCTTTCGAGTGCCGCCATCCAGAGGCTTTCGGCACGATCGAGCGCCTGCATGACCTCGGCATACTTGCGCTGCCAGGCCTCCGCCTTGGCGATGTGCTCGGCCTCGTAGACCTTGGGGTCGGCAAGGCGTCGGGCGAGCGTGTCGCGCATCGACTCGAGCTTGCCGACCCGCGCCTCCGCCGCCTTGGCATCGGCACGAAGTCGGGCGAGGGCGGTCTTGTCGGGTCGCGACTTCTGCCGCGCGGGTTTCTGTGCCGGGCGGTCGTCGGCGAGGAGATGCCGTCGATAGGCCTCGAGGTCGTCGCCCCAAACGGCGACCCCGCCGCCGTCGACCAGCCAGAGGGTATCGGCGACATGACCGAGGAGGTGCATGTCGTGGCTGACGAGGATCACCGCGCCCGTGTAGGCGGTCAGCGCCTCGACCAGCGCCTCGCGGCTTTCGATGTCGAGGTGGTTCGTCGGCTCGTCGAGGATCAGGAGGTGCGGCGCGTCGATCGTGGCGAGCAGCAGCGTCAGGCGCGCGCGCTGCCCGCCCGAGAGCTTCGCGGCGACGATATCGGCCTGATCCGCCGTCAGCCCGAAGCCGGCGAGGCGCGCGCGCAACTTCGCCGGCGCTTCCTCCGGGCGCAGGCGGCGGATGTGGTCCAACGGGGTCTCGTCGGCGTGGAGCTCGTCGAGCTGGTGCTGGGCGAAATAGCCGATGCGCAGCTTGCCGGCCCGGGTGACGCCACCCTCCATCTCCGGCAGGCGGTCCGAGATCAGCTTGGCGAGCGTCGACTTGCCCTGGCCGTTGCGGCCGAGCAGCGCGATGCGGTCGTCCTGGTCGATGCGCAGGTTCAGCTTCCGCAGCACCGCGCGCCCGCCGTAGCCGACCGAGGCGTTGTCGAGCGCGACGATCGGCGGCGACAGCTCCTCGGGCGCGGG